>CAMVRS010000153.1 GCA_947169935.1 uncultured Lachnospiraceae bacterium | reverse complement strand
TTATCCAATGCATAATCCGCAACTGCAAGGCCAAACCATCCTCTCCAATCTCTAGGATAATTCTTTGTATAAGATTTAAATGTTCCATGAGCATCAGAATACTTATTAAGATCAATCTGCGCTAATCCGTCATTAATAATATCGTTCTGTTTTTTACCATTTACTATTGTAATGTTATTAATATTATACTGATGAATAGCCTTATCAATTATAAAAGGCGTTCCACAATACGTACAGTTCGCAGCATCCTGTTCAGGATTAACCTCAAGAATTCCTTTACAATTCGGACATATTGCCGGTGTTAATGCCATTTATCCATACCTCCACGTTTCAAAAAGTCTTATTTTATAGTATATATCCCCCATTTACCATCTTTCTTAGCGAACAGCTTACCATCCTTTACTTCTGTCAGATTTTCAAATACCCCAAAGGGAATAACTGTATTATTATTAGAATCCAGCAAACCATATGCTCCGTCCTTTTTTACAACAACATATCCCTCGGTACATGCCGCCCCAAAAGCCCATTCGGATTGATCCCCCCAGTCCAAAATATTATCAAACGTATACGAATCAGGATAATTGATAGCTGAATTTGCCAACGAATACTTATAACCCGGATTGCCAACACGGATTCCATCATATACGCAAGGGATAACCTCTTTTCCCTTATCATTAACATAGCCCCATTTTCCATCTTTCTTTACCGCCATCAATCCATCCGAGTATGGACATGCATCTTCATACATATAATCTGTTACCCGCTTATTATTTGTTATCACCGCAAGACTATAGTCAATTGGCGTTCCGGAATAGAACGCATCCTCACCAATGAATTTTGAACAGGCTACCGTTCCACTATACTTATAATTATCATCCATTACAAAAATCCCACCATTGCCTTCATATGTCACAAAACACTGTCTGAAATCATCATATCCCATTTGAGGATCTACATTTGTCCCATTGATATCAGTATGCCCATCCCAGTCTGAAAGCCTGGACAGATTCCCATTTTTAATCGTATACGCTTCATCATCATAACTATATCCGGTATTAATATAGTAGCCATATGAATATGTAACCTCCGCATACTCAGGTTCCAAAAACCAATTTCCGTCAATCTTCATCAGGCCAAACTTCTTATTATCACGTACCAAATAACAGTAGTCATCAACAGGGGCATAACTAAACGGTTCTGTGTAATCGTCATAAGGTCGTTGTGAATAAAGAAATCCGTATACCTGTTTCCCATCAAGTTTAGGTATTTCTATCCATCTATCATTTATTATCGTGTTCCGGAGTTCACTTCTATCAACAATCCAGCCATCACCCAGAACCGGAAGACCGTATGGTCTTTCCTCTGAGAGATCAAGATGCTCATATCTGTAATTGACATCAGCATATTCTAACTGTGTATAACTCTTCAAATCACCGCTTTTAGAATAACTGGCATACAGGATTGCCCTGTTCTCTTCATCATATGTCGTTTTAGATATACTGCGTTTTTTATAATGTGTTTCGGTTCTTGTGGCTTCATCATATTCATACTTATCATCTGCACTGCTCATATCTGAATCTATTGTACCATCTGCTTTATATTTGATATATCCCGGACTGTTACCAAGCTCATCTCTCTCATATTCATACCAATCAATCAGATTTCCGTTCCCATCATAATCTTCTACCTTGTAAGCATACCCATTAACATCGCGATAATATAACGAAGTGACTTCAACAGATCCATTTTTGTACTTTATTTTTTTCATTAACTTATCATTATCATATTCATATTCATAATCATATCTGAATGCTTTTCCTTCAGATGTAACTCCTTCTTCAGAAATCATCTGCAAAGTTTCTGTATCATATACAATACGATCTTTATATCCGCCAGCACCACTGTGATCCCACACTGTCTGTCCATTGTTATCAAAACTCCGCTGGGCTTCCATTCGTATGCTTCCGTCTCCTTCATATTCTTTCCTTGCTGTCAACTCATTATCTTCATATGAGAATTCAGTCCAGTTATATACGTGACCTGTCGAATCATAGTATGCCTCCCTCAAAAGATTTGTACTCTCAGAATCCTCATATTCGAATACAGCTATAACTTCAAGATTATAATTCTCATCATACTGCATAGAAAAACTCAGCTGTTTGACATAAACAGTATCTGCCTCTGTCTGCATATCAAGATTTGCTATATTATTGTTTCCATTTCTGCCTTGAGCTTGACCATTTTGGCTTCCATCTGTATCATTCTCCGAATCCGCTTCCCGGCTGTCACCTGCATTTCTGCTTCCGGTATCGGATGCACACCCGGTTACCAGAATAACAGCTATAATCATTCCAAATAATTTTTTCCTCATATACTGTAATCACCTCTCATATAGCTGCAATATCAATTAAACCAAACATAAATAGCTTTCCCATTAGGTCCCAAAGTTATGGAATACAATCCTGACATATCATGGTCAGCTGATAAATCTGCTACAAAATACCCTTCTTTTGTAGGTTCAAAATAATAATTTCCACTAAAACTATGTGTACCTACCCAAGCTAGCCAAAGGTTTGCAACATATTCTTTTTCGCGATATTCAGAAGTATCCGTATAATAACCAATCGTGATCTTATCATCTTTAGGTATATCGTTATAATTCAAGAATACCATATAATGATCAAACGTACGTTCACCATCTCCATAATATCCACTGTGTTTATCAGACCAATCATAATAGCTCATACCATTTACTTCTGATATTCTAGCATCTATAAGCGTCTTTCTATCACGTATGGAGTATACTCCTTTATAATCACTCAAGGCAACTTCATAGGTATATCCGTGCTGATCAATTTCATACAGCATAAGATGTTCCATATTCTTATCAGATCCCTTATAAACGATGGTGTCGCCCGCATACATATGCATAAACAGATCATCATTATATTTATCTGCATCTATATATATAAAATCATTCAGTTTATCTTCTGTAAATCCTGCCATTTCATCAATATATGAAAAAGGAAAGAAACGATCGTCTCTCTTTATAAAATATCCATTAGGAAGTTCATCTTTCGTATATCCCTCTTCAAGTATCCTTCTGCTTTCTATTTCATTCAAAAGTGAAAGAGTCTTATTATAACCTGTCCATTCCGATGCCTCATCTATCAAATCAGCAAGCTCTTTTGCTGCATCAGTATCAAATTCATTGAATTTTTGTTCCATTTCATCATAGATAGCTGATCCAATCTTAAAAATATAATCTGAAGAATCTTTATAATCACTCATATGTTTAAATAATTCGCGTGCTTCTTCGTAACTACCGTCTTCAAAAAGAGCAACCGCCTTATCATAATCAGCAGCATACTGCTCATCAAGCTTGGCTTGCTTTTCTTCCTCTTCCCTTTGTGCAATTACAGCAGGGTCTTCTGTTGGAGACACCTCTACATTAGGCTCAACTACTTCCGCACCTTCAGTTCCTGTATCCGTATTTTGCGATGTATCATCATCCGAACCGATACCTCCCGATGTTGTGCTTCCGCATCCGGATAATAATGCTACTGTTGAAAATGCAAGTATTACTGTAACAATTTTTCTTTTCATAGATTTATACACTCCTCTCAAAAATGATAATAAAAAAATTCACCACATCTCATAAATCACTATTTCATCCACCCTAAAACACCATATATGATTAACAGTAGAATACCTATTCCCCAAAATATAATTATACTGATAAATACTGTTTTCTCATTCGTATTTTTAAAATGTATCAACGGCTTTTTATCAAGTAATATATCTTTAGTCCGAGAGTTATTTTCCGCTTTAGCCTTAGCCGGCACAGGTTGAGGTTTTATAGGATTCTTGCTCATATACTCATCCTTATTAACATATTCGATCTTCTCTATCCATGGATATAGCCTCAATATAAGCTTCTCCCATTGTGACATACATGTTTCGCTGCCATATGTAATATGAAATATAAGTCTCCATATATTGTTACAGAAACCTTCTATCTCATCATTTTCCAAAAAATTTATCAAATCGATCATGGTAAATCCCGGAGTCTCTTCTACTTTTTCACTCAGATTCACAAAAATCTCCCTTTGTTCAAATGAATAGCTGATTTTAAGATTATTACCATACAGCATATGTAACATCATTTCTTTCGTATTATCAGAAAGCTCATCAAACTCTCTGTATTCTGATTCACTATCTTTCTTAAGCGGTCTTTTCAAAAGATTCTTTACATTGTTATCTGCAGATGATAAAGCGGCATTATATGCAGTGATCATCTCTTCTCCTACCATTTTCTCAAGACGTATCAGATAATCTTTTATTTCATTATCCGTATATGCCTTTTGGTATGCAAAACGTACATTACTTAATGCCCGCCATTTAAATTTTAGTTCCTCACAACTCCTCTCTTTTTCAAATTCCACTATCCTTCCTTCTATTTTTCCCATACTTACATTGGCATATGTTGCTGCATCATCCGCAGAGCCAGGGTAAGACTCCTCTTCAATCATATATACTTGCCCGGTAAACAGATCAATGTAGGCTCTATCTGAAAAGATCAGAAAACCATTCTCCTCACATATGTTTTTGATACGCTCATAGGATTCTGTCCCCTTTAACGGCATGCATGATTCATCACAGCGGATAAGACATCTGTCCGGTCCTATAACTATATGATCACCTTTATACAGATTCCCTGAAATCCAACGAACTGAATGCTTTCTTTCCCATTCAATGATATCCTTCAGCAAAACGAGCGCTTTTTCCAACTCATGACCTTTTAGAACATACCATTCATATCCGGTATCATTATTGATCCCATCATAATAATCGTAATCAAATACAGATTTTTCTCTGTCTAACAGCAGCAGACAGTTCCTGAACATCTCTCTTGCGTTATCATCATCTTTCTTATTAATCCTGGATTTACCAGAACTCCTGCCGCGATATATGTCAAAGCTTTCAAGCTCAAAGATAGCATCTATCTCATCCATGTCATTCACCCATCAGCACCAGATTACGCCCGCTAAAAATCAACAGGCGGAGTTCCCCCGCCTGTTGATTAATCCTATTGATCATAATGAATCTATATAACCACCTACATATCTTGCAATCTTAACAACATCACCCATTGCAACTTCACCATCACCTGTAACATCTGCCGCAGCCACTTCCTCCGGTGTCAGGGTAATGTATCCGCCTACTGCGCGGGCAACTTTAACAACATCGACCATAGCAACTTCACCATCACCTGTCAGATCACCTTTAACAACACTATCCTGCTTGACCACTTTTATACTGCAAGTTGCACTTTTGCCCCCGGCATCCTTAGCCTTTGCAGTGATCACAGCAGAGCCTTCACCTATCGCAGTCACCTTACCTGCTGTATCAACCGTGGCAACCTTTGTATCAGAGGACGACCAAATAATAGTTTTATCCGTAGCATCTGAAGGTGTTATCGTAGCTGATATAGTAACCTGTTCTCCAACCTTCATCTCTGCAGAGGTTCTGCTTAAACTTATTTGGGAAATGTATAATGGAACTATCGCTGTCATCCCCTTAATTACATAATTGCCAGCTGCATCATATGCATAAATATGCGTATTATACAATCCAGATTCATTATTATGATCGGTTATTTTGACATTAAAGTAGTAGATGTTTCCTTTTATTGATGTTGCTGCTGCATTCCAACTCCAGTTCCGATCGAGATCGTCCTGTCCATATTTCTCTGTCCACGTAGGAAAAACAACTTTAGCAACGCCAACATTGTCCGTAACTTCACATTCTACAGTATAGCCTGTTGGAGACAGATTTGTTATCTTAGCATTTTTTATTGTGGGTTTGGTGGTATCGGCATTATTCTTTATCGTTATGGTAGCACTATCAGTCCACTTGCTTTGTGTATTACAGTATTCCACACTAAGCTTATGACTTCCATTAGAGTACTTAGTAGTATCAATATCTATAGAGAACCAGCCATCCTTATCTGCCATCTGAAACTGTGAAATTGCAACATCATCAATAAACCACTGTAGGTGATGATTGGAGTCGCTGTCATTACGATGTGCTGAAAAATGGCAGGTACCACTGTAGTATTCTTTTTTAAGCTCATCATCACAGCCAAGGGTAATAACTTTACTTCCTCCTATTATTCCGGTTCCTCTTACTTTTAAATGCTTAATTGTACCACTATGTTTCCACTCTGTAAGATTCTGAACAGAATACGTCCAACTGGTTTGGGTATTATATACCATGAACCCGCTTTCCTGTAATGTACTTGTCGAGCCTTCATAAGACACTATAACCGACCAGTGGTCACTGTGACCACTGCAATTCACACGATATACAAGAACTGGATTTCCCGCTTTTAATTCACTATAAATACGTTCCAGATTAGAACTGCCACTTCTCATATCATGGTATTTATTATTCAACATATCAGCACTTATAACTACACTTCCGTTATTTGCCTTCTTAACGGCATCATAAACCATCTCGTATTCATTCTTAGTATAATAATTATAATAAGCTTCTATCATAGCTATTGAAGATATACCACAATCACCACCGCCTTTCTGGGCATACCAGGGTACCCGATCCTTTAATGATACCGCCGGATAGCTCCCTTCTTCCAGCTCACCCTCTTCTATTTCCTCATCCGTCTCACCGTTTTCTTCTACCTCTTCCGTTATCTCATTATCATCCTCACCCTAACTGCAGACTGAAAACAGCTGAATGTAAACACGAAAACAAGCAAAAGTGCTATTATCCTGTTGATGATTCTATTCTTCATTCTAATCCTCCTGTAATTGTGACCGGCGGCTGTAGTGCCGCCGGCTTTATTCTGTTACCCTATCTTGAATCACTTAACTGTTACACTAATTGTAATCGGCTTTCCATTTACTTTAGCAGTAAGCTTAGCTTTACCGGGCTTTCTGGCGATCAGGGTTCCTGTATCGTTGCTGATATAAGCTATCTCCGATTTAGTTGTTGTAAACACTACATCCTGATATATATCGCTGAAATAAACCGATTCCATATCGCCCACATTCATAGTGATCGAATACTTATTCTTGCCTGTCGATATAAAATCATTATCATCAAGCGTAAGATCCTCTACACAAACATTTACAGAATACTTCTTTTCGCCAACCGTAGTGGTAAGGCAAGCCTTTCCCTTTGCAACCCCCGTTATCTTATTCTTGTTAACCGTTACTATTGAAGTATCATCGCTCTCCCATACAGGATTCTTAAGTCCCTTAACTTTTAAGTTCTTGCTCGAACCCGCGGTTATATGCACCGTCCTTTCTTCATAAGGTTCAGGCTCTTTAACGCTAACTCTACACTTAAAAGCTTTACCATTGATATAAGCAGTAATGGTAGCAGCTCCGGCAGATACGCCTTCTACCACGCCTTCATCATCAACCACTGCAATATTCGGCGCAGTGCTGTACCAGAACACATCAAGATTCTCACTGTCAAAATCAAGCTTTATCTTATATTCATTAGATGCATCCGTTGATTTTATCACAAGCTTTTTGTCTATTATGGGCTGCGATACGTAAACATTAATAGTCCTGGAATCCTTTGTGAGCGTGATGGGTGAAGTGGTAACCTTCTTTGCCTTCACAACACCCTTTTTGCTTACAGAAACAAACTTCTTATTGCTGCTTATCCAGCCTGTCTCCGGCATCGTAAATTTTTGACCTTTGATAAGATACAGATCTGTAGTATCCTCTGTTACATCAGGAGCAACACACATAGGATCTTCTTTTGCCTTACCGATATCAGGATCAGAAGCCGATCTCACTTCTATCACACCGTCGGTAAACGTAACAGCAACATTCTCGGAATTTATGTTAGTTACATTGGAAGCATTGTCATTAAGATATCCTAATTTGATCGCATAATTTCCTGAAGCAGCACTTTCCTTAACATCAAACTTAAGCGTAAACATAACGCCTGTTTCAGTTGTATCCTTATTACCGGAAACATCGTACCACTGGATCAGATTCTTCTCTGTATCAGCATTAAAAGTTCCACCATTAAATACAGTGCCTTTAAAAATCGCATTAAGAGAAATCGATGTAGCATCATAATATACCGTAAAAGCTGCTGATGCTATTCCGGGGTTTGATGATATCCTGACCGGAATCTCTACGCTCTTTCCCGTTGTTGCATTGCCCGAGCCCACTTCTATAACTGCAATCTTGGGATCCGGCTGTTCGCTGTTTCCTTTTTCAACTTCTACTTCACCAGCTTTAAAGCTGACCTTAACATTTTCTGATTTTATATTTGTTACATTGCTTTCCGCATCATTAAGATAGCCTAATTTAATCTCATATTTGCCGGCCGTTATAGCCTCTTTAACATCAAATTTCAACGTAAACATCACACCGGTAGCAGTAGTATCTTTATTCCCCGAAACGTCATACCACTGAACCAGATTCTTTTCAGCATCAGCAGTAAAGGTTCCGCTATTGAACACTTCTCCCTTTGTGATAGTATTCAGCGAAAGAGCCGAGGGATCATATGAGACAGTAAATGCAGCTGATGCTATTCCGGGGTTTGTTGTAATTGTAACAGGTATTTCTACACTCTTGCCCGGATTTGCCTTACCAGTTCCCACTTCTACAACTGCAGTTTTGGCATCCGGCTGTTCGCCGCTGCTACCTTCAACCTTTATTACACCATCAGTGAAATTAACCTTAACATTTTCAGAATCGATATTTGTAACATTTGCATTTGAATTGTCCAGGTATCCGACTTTAACGGAATAATCTCCGGAAGCTGCATTATCCTTCACTTTAAATCCAAGAGTAAAGATGGTGCCTGTTGCCGTTGTATTCTTATTGCCCGAAACATCATACCACTGAATAAGATTCTTACCTATATCACCATTAAAAGTTCCACTTGAGAAAACCGCTCCTTTTGTGATAGATGTTAATTCCAACGCAGCTGTATTATAACTAACCGTCAATGCCGCAGAAGCAATACCGGGATTCGTCTTTAACACAACAGGGACTTCAACTGCTTCACCTGCTTTTGCAGTTTTACTTGAAACAACTATCTCAGCTTCACCTGCAAAGGCTATCTCACCCTCACCTCCGGGTATATCAGACATGATAGTGTTCACCAGATACGCAGCAGCATTGTATAATGAAGAAGTTGCTGCTGTTGTAGCTTCCAGCGAATCAATGTAACCCGCCACATATCTTGCAACTTTCACAACATCACCCATAGCCACACTACCATCACCGGTAACATCCGCAAGTGCAGCTTCTTCATCTGTAAGAGTAATGTATCCTGCAACTGCTCTTGCGATCTTTACAACGTCACCCATGGCAACAGAGTTATCACCTGTAACATCGCCCTTCACACTATCACTTACCGTAATCTTCCCAGATTTAAATGTTACAGGCACATTCGTACCGTTATGATCCGTAAAGTTAGCATTATCGTCATTGAGCAATCCTACTTCAACCGAATAATTACCTTTTGCAGTTGACGGATTTACAGTGAACACTGCAGTGAATATTACACCATTAGTCTTTATGCTACTTTCACCTGCATAATACCACTGTACAAGACCATTGTCTGTCTTGGATGTATAAGTCCCACTGCTGAATACCGTTCCTGCCTTTAATTCATCAAGTGTAAGCGCCGTCTTATCGTACTTAACGGTAAATGCTGCCGCTGCAATACCGGGGTTCTTGCTTATAGATACGGGCATCTCCACTTTTGATCCCGGAGCCGTAGTTACGCTTGCTGCGTTAATAATAGCGACATTTGCCTGAGTAACAGTCACCATACAACCAGCAGTATATCCACCATCTACTGTTTTAACTGTTATTGTTGCCGTCCCTTCTTTTTTTGCTGTAATCTCACCTGAAGAAGTAACTGCAACAATACTATCATTGCTACTGCTCCATACCACTCCCTTGTCAGTAGCATTTTCCGGAGAAATGGTAGCGATTAATTTCTCAGTTTCTCCTACAAACAATGATGCACTTGCTTTATTAAGCTTCACATCTCCAAGCAAATACACAATTTCGGAAAAGAAAATATAAATTAATTCTAATATATG
>CAMVRS010000152.1 GCA_947169935.1 uncultured Lachnospiraceae bacterium | reverse complement strand
AAACAGCGGGAAAGTTCTTGTATTGTCCTTTTTGTGGAAAGAATCAAAATGAAGAGGTAGAGAATACCCAACAGGTAGAAGTAAGCAAAAATACAGGTAATCAGGTAAACAGTAAATCTCAAAGTAATATATCCTCTACGGGGAATACTCGTAAAGGCAATAATGCTGTGTCTAATAACAATATAGTACATATTCCGCGAGAACCAAAAATACAATATGCTATAGCTGTTATTATAATGATTATAATTCTTTTGAACATTAGGCTGGATTTTATTCTTTCTATTCCAGTTTTTTTGGTTGTGGTTTTATTGTCGGATGTAATTGTTAAATTGATAAGTCCAGCATTGCCGTTATGGCCGACAAATAAAACGGTTATTGAAGAGATGAATGGAATTGAGATTCCTATTTTGAATCACTTAGAGACTAAAGATATCAAAGAACTACAGAGACGGATTGGATCTAGCTATAAGGTTCAAAATGAACAAACAACCAATAAGGTTAGTATTGATAATAAGAGATGTGAATATATAGTTGATTATAATACCGATAATTCATGTACTATCCAGATTAAAGAGAAAAAGACTGGTCTGTGGATTGAGCCCATAGTTGATGACTATGTTAGGATAGCAAATCAAATACAGATGTTATGTAATAAAGGAGTGCCACATAATGAACTAAAGTCTATTATTACAGAAAAGAATAAAATGGAGATAAAGGATTATGGCTACATAATTGTAGAGGCTGTTCTTTGTATAATTGCTATAGGATTATTGTATACAAAAAACTATGAATACAAAATAATAGAAAGTGTACAAAAGACTGTTCAAACTATTGATGGTTATAAGTATTCATATGGTGATGCCTTAGAAAAATACTGTGATGAGACAAGTTGGGATTACTATAAAGACGATAATGTCCATGTGACCTTTAAGGGAAAATGTAAGCTTCCGGAAGGGGAAGACAGTGGAATACTTTTTTTCGATTGGGTAATAGATGATATGGGTATTATGTCGATATATAGTATTAAATTTAATGGTAAAGAGTTGGAGGCTGGTGAAAAAATTAAATTATTGGCGGAAGCCTGTGGCTATTCTCTTCCGGAAAAAACCTCTACAGGGAATGATACAGATAGCAAAGCTGAAAAGAAAAACGAGAGCGTAGCAAGTGCAAAGAATGATAGTAAGACAACACCGACTCCTGTACCTGAGTTAGATATTGTTGAAGGTGGTGTTGAGGATTTTGTTGGCAGTTATACAGGTTATAAAGGAGAAGCTGAACGCTGTGTTTATGTGTCTAAAGAAGGTGCTAATACTTATGTGTTAGATGATGGGGATATGTCTGATCTTGAAGATTATATGTATTATGGGAAATATGATAGTACTAAAAAAGCTGTATTCTTTTACAAATATGAGTTGGTTGAATCGGGATGGACTGATTATGGCGAATGGGCGCAAAACATAACTAAAAGAGGTGAGTGTTCCGGATATATGTATACATATGGCGATGGAACTTTGTATGTAGTATTCGACAAGGAGAAATATAGCCCTAACCATGATGTTTCAATGATATGCTTTAAAAATTCTTATTAACTCAAATTGGAGGAAGAGCATGTATTGTAGGGAATGTGGCAAGCAAATAGTGGATGGCGAAAGGTTTTGCAGATATTGCGGGACTGAACAGGTTGCAGTTCAAGAGGCGGCAAAACCAGTGATGAATCAGGTGCCTAATCTGGTACCAAATACAAATATACCTCCTATAAATATACCTCCTACAAATGTGTATATACCACAAAAAACCAAAAATAATGTGGTTAGTAAAGTGTTTATAGTTATAGGTGGTATGTTTGTTGGCATAATAGGATTGGCTGTCTTAACTATTGTTATCGCATTTCTTTTTGGTGGAGAAACCGAAACAAAACAAGTGAATAATCATGCTGAAAATGAGATTGGTGAATTACAAGATACTGCTGGAGAAAAAGGACCTGATGATAATTATGTAAGCGTAAAGCCTCAAGATGAAGAATTTGTTAAAGGTTTTAAAATACGTGATTCATACCAAATGTATGATTTTCAATTGCCAACGGATAGACTTGATGATTTGGAGTACAGTAAGTGGAGTGGTATAGAGTTGGTTGAACATGAGTTGAAGTCAGGGGAGAATGAAAACGATGTATATGATATTATTACTGAAAGACTATATTATGAGCATCCAGAAGGTTTATTTAGTATAGTTTTAGAAAAAAAGCTATATTATTTGTATTGGGGGACACTAAAGAATTGGGGGTATTTAGATGATGACGTGAATTTTGATAATAGTAGATGCGACTTTTCTGGGCTTGCTGAAACATATTGGGAGATAGAAAATGATTATTACGTACAAGATATAATTGACTATTATTTATTTTCACGTGGAGTTGATTTGGATGGAAATGCTAAAGCATATCTTTCCTTTGAGAATTATCCAGTAGGATATTTTCAAAAGAATCCGTATATCGGAGAGACGGGAAAATATATCATATGTGCGGATGAATCTAGGGTAGGTAAGATTTATTTGGTATTAGAAGATAATAGTGTGATATCTACGGATATATATGTTGGATATAATTCCAATACAGAATGTATAAAATTTAACGGTAATATATGCTTTGATATATTAGTTGATAAGGATTATGGATATTTGACATCATTGTTTGAATTTTATACCGGGGAGAAGGATGATCCGGGGTACTTTAGTAGGATAAGTAGAGAAGCTTTTGAAGCTGCTATACAGGGAGAAAACGCATCGGATAATAAACAGTCAAGTGAGGCATCATCTTCTGAAATATCATCATCAGGCGCTGCTCCGGGAGGAAGGGAAGATTTTGAGGGCAGTTGGGGCTATGTTAATCAAGCCGGACAGATAGTCATAGAAAAGATCGGGAATACCTATGTTATGGAGGATTTTTACAATGGATATTATACTTATACTACGTGGAAATACATGGGCGAATATGATCAAAATAAAAAGATTCTGGTTTTGAACTCATGTAAGATCGTAGAAAGCGAGTATAATGAAGCTACGCAGCAATATGATACGCGTGAACACACAGAAAATATAAAAGGGTATGTATATAATATAGGTGATGGCAATCTTTACTGGGTAGAAGGCAAAGATGAGTATAATCCCAATGATGAGGCAAGCTATATAATGCCTAGAATGAGTTATTAGAATCGCCCGATGTATATGAGAATGATTTATGAAAAGAGGCTGTCGCCATGATGCTTTTTATCATCTAAAGCGACAGCCCCATTTTTTGATGTTTAGCTTACTAATCAACAATGGATTTCAAGGAATCGTCGCCTACATTGATGATTTTGTAAACCTTATGACGGTTATCGTCTATCTCATCATATAGTTTAAAGCCATATTTTTGGAAAACTAAATCAAACTTATTGTTCGCCATGGAGCCGTTATGTGTATCTATATCAGGGAAGTGATGTGAATAGTGCTTCGTGATATGGCTTTTTACGTCTTTCAGGTTATCCCTGATGAGCGGGAGGTAGGTATAAATGATCAGTCAGGTGTGATATTAGATGTTTCGGAGTATATGGATGATTGAAAGAGCTGTCATGATGACGGCTCTTTTTTATGTACTTTTGTATGGTGGTGTGATATGCTGATATATGTTTTTGGGATTCATTCAGCCGAAACAGGATGGGGCGTGTTACTAATAATACTGGCTTGTGCTGTTCTGTTATGGCTGGTTTGGAAAATACGATTTGGGGACTTTTATTCGTCTTTTAGCCCTTTTGTGAAAATTGCACAATGGTTTTGGTGACGAAAATCGGGCCTATAGTATCACTTTTTTACTACAACTTTTTGAGGATTTTAGCCCTATGGATTTCAAATTACACTCCGAATATAAGCCTACAGGCGACCAGCCTCAGGCGATAAAACAGCTGGTGGACGGATTCAAAAAAGGCAATCAATTCCAGACGCTGCTGGGTGTTACGGGCTCTGGTAAGACCTTCACGATGGCCAACGTGATCGAGCAATTGAACAAGCCGACGTTGGTGCTTGCACATAACAAGACCCTCGCCGCGCAACTGTATTCAGAATTCAAGGAATTTTTCCCTGAAAATGCAGTTGAGTATTTCGTATCCTATTACGATTACTACCAGCCGGAGGCATATGTACCATCTACGGATACATATATCGAGAAGGATTCGGATGTAAATGATGAGATAGATAAGCTGCGTCTTTCTGCGACGGCGTCTCTGACAGAGAGACGTGATGTTATTGTAGTCGCATCTGTATCCTGTATTTATGGCCTGGGAAGTCCTGATGAATTTACGGATCTGACGGTATCGTTAAGACCCGGGCAGCAGAAGGACAGGGATGATGTTATTCGGGAGCTGGTGGCGATACAGTATGACAGGAACGATATGGATCTTAACCGTGGCTGTTTCAGGGTAAGAGGGGATGTGCTGGAGATAAATCCTGCGGAGCAGGGCGATAAGATATATCGTATAGAATTTTTCGGAGATGAGATCGACCGTATCACACAGGTTGATAATGTTACAATGAGACCGGTATGCACGCTGGAGCATGTGAGCATATTCCCTGCGTCGCATTATGTAGTGGCACAGGAGAAACTTCTTAAAGCCTGTGATGCCATAGAGGAAGAAGCGCGTGAAAGAGTGGCATATTTTAAGCGCGAGGATAAATTGATAGAAGCGCAGCGTATATTCGAACGTACCAGTTTTGATGTGGAGATGCTGCGTGAGACCGGAGTGTGTTCAGGCATAGAGAATTATTCAAGACATCTGACAGGCCTGCCTGCGGGAGCGCACCCTTTCTGTCTGCTGGATTTCTTTAAGGATGATTTTTTGATGATAGTCGATGAGTCGCATATGACCATACCGCAGGTACGAGGCATGTATAACGGCGACAGGTCCAGAAAAACAACTCTGGTGGATTACGGATTCCGCCTGCCTTCTGCATTGGACAACAGACCGCTTAACTTCTCTGAATTTGAAGGTTATATAGATCAGATGATGTTTGTATCTGCAACGCCTGCACAGTACGAGGAAGAACATGAGCTCCTGCGTGCGGAACAGATCATAAGACCTACGGGACTTCTTGATCCGGAGATAAGTGTGCGCCCGGTGGAAGGCCAGATAGACGATCTTCTGGGAGAGATCAGAAAAGAAACCGCAAAGAAAAATAAGGTGATGATCACGACTCTTACCAAGCGCATGGCTGAGGATCTGACGGATTATCTGCATGATGTGGGCGTAAGGGTCAAGTATCTTCATTCTGACATAGATACTCTTGAGAGAGCGGAGATAATAAGGGATCTTCGACTGGATGTATTTGATGTGATCGTCGGTATTAATCTGCTGCGTGAAGGTCTTGATATACCTGAAGTTACGCTGGTGGCGATCCTGGATGCTGATAAGGAAGGTTTTCTGCGTAGCGCGACAGCATTGATACAGACTGTAGGCCGTGCAGCACGTAACAGTGAAGGGCATGTTATCATGTATGCCGACAGCATGACGGATTCAATGAAGATATGTATAGAAGAAACGAACCGCCGCCGTGGCATACAGATGAAGTATAACGAGGAACACGGAATTACGCCTACGACTATCAAGAAGGCGGTGAGGGATGTTATCGCGATCAGTAAGACCATAGCCAATACGCAGAAGGCTCTTGAAAAAGATCCCGAATCTATGGATGAGAAAGAGCTTAAGAAAGTTATAGCCGATACGGAGAAACAGATGCGCAAGGCGGCTGCGGAACTTAACTTCGAAGTGGCAGCAGAAATGCGTGACAGACTGATAGAACTTAAGAGGTATCTGGAGGCATGATCACATACATACTTACAGGCGGAACTATCGGAAGCAGCATAGGTGCGGATGGGATCGCTCATCCGGATGCGGATCTGAGCGCGCTTATCGGGACAGATGCGAAGGTACGCATCCCTTATAATATCCAGAGTGAAAACCTTGACGGAAAACATATAAACATTCTGATCAAAGAAACAGCAGAAGTGTTAAAGGAAGGACTTAGTGAAGGTATCATCATTACACATGGCAGTGATACCCTTCAATACACTGCGGCAATGCTGGATAATATATTCGGCGGCGCCGGTATCCCGATAGTTCTTGTGGCTGCAAATTACGTGCTGACGGATGCACGGTCAAACGGGAAAGCCAATCTGTATTTTTCACAGCGCTTCATTAAGGAAAGAAGAGGCAGTGGTGTTTTTGTGTGTTACAAAAATGATGGTGAATCCGTAAAGATCCACCGGGGATCTGCATTGCTCCCGCATGAACCGTTTTCGGACAGACTAAGGAGCGTTAATGATAAGTGTTTCGGGTACTACAGTGATAATGAGGACATGGAGACGGCAGGGTATGTGCAGACAGCTTCTCCTGAGGATCGGAAAGCGTATGACGGCAGCGCCCCTCAGCTTATCGGGGATCCGGGCTGTATATTAAGGATCGAACCTTATCCCGGCATGGCTTACCCTGAGATAGGAGATAAGGTAAAAGCTGTTCTTCTGGGGAGCTATCATTCCGGGACTATAGGCATTAATGATGAGCTTGGCTGCTTTATGGCCCAAGCCCGGGAGAGAGCTGTCCCTGTATATCTCTGCGGCATTGCGAGAAGCGGGACTGAATATGAGAGCATCAGCGCCTATGAAGAACTGGGCATAATACCCATATATGACATTTCTCCGATAAATGCATACTGTATATTGTGGCTGAAGGGCGGGGCTTTTTGAATTGAAAAGAGCGCCATTTTATGTTATCCTTAAAGTTGATATACTTTAGGGGGAACTTATAGGCGTGGTTACAAATCAGTATTTACAGACATTAGTACAGATCAATTTTATCCCGGTGCTCATCACCGTTTTTCTGCTGTTTTTTATAAATGTGAATTTCAAGTTCGAGCAGCATCTGGCTAAACAGATGGTGCCCTGTGTGATCCTTCTTTTATCTCTTATTGTAATGGATAATCTGGATTATTACGCATATGATTCATCGATACCGGAGTTCTGGCACAGGCTTTTTGCCATGCTGGGATACGATATCCGTATCTTCTTAATGGTAGGCCTGATCAACATAGCCTATGGCAGGCAGATCACAAAAAAGGTTTTTACAAAGGTGACATATATACCGGCGGTGCTTAATGCGCTGATAATCCTGCCCTGTCTGTTTTCCGACATAGTCTTTTTCTATAAGGAAAACGGAGATATAGGCCGCGGGCCGCTGGCATTCACACCGCACATCATTTGCGCGATGTATATCTTTTTCCTTTTTTATCTTGCAATCAACAGTGTCAGGCTGGATAGGAAGACCGAAGCGGGGATACTCTTCCTCTGCGCACTGGTCACGGTCCTGGCGGTACTTGTTGAAACGCTCTTTAATCTCAGAGGTATACTTATAGGCGTTATAGCGCTGGATATTACATTCTATTATCTATACCTGCATATTGAGCATTTCCGTTTTGACAATCTTACCAAGGTGCTTAACCGCGACAGTTTTTATGCTGATGTAAAACAGTACGGCGAAGAGAAGATCACCCATGTTCTTAGTATAGATGTTAACGACCTTAAGCTTACGAATGATACCAAGGGGCATGCGGCGGGAGATAAGCTGATCAAGGATGTGGCGGATATCCTGCGTGAATCACTTGATGATTCCTGCTATCTGTACCGCGTTGGCGGCGATGAGTTTGTTGTGCTTTGTCTGCTCCGTTCAAACGACGAGGTAAAAGAGATGGTCCAGCGTATGTATAAGAAGATCGATGACGCCGGATATTCACTTGCTATAGGCTGGCAGACGGTTACTTCGGATATCAGTATCGATGAGGCATATAAAAATGCCGACAGAGAGATGTATCAGACAAAGGCAAAGATGAAGGCCGCGGAACATAAGGATTCCCAGTCATGATATGATAACATGGAGGTAAGCCATGGCAAAGGAGAATAAAAATCACGGGGGCAGAGGCCTTTGGACTTATATCCTGCTTGTGCTGTTTTTCTTTTTTCTGGCATTATTCGCATATATCTTTATAACGTGGATGCGCAGAGCTGATTTTGATCCTGACAGGGTGGAAGCCGCTAATGCTTCGGCGGGATATGAGCCTGCTACGGATTTCCCTGTGCGTTTTACCGCAAATGTTCTTTCATCAGATGATAATGTACTTGATCCCGGAAAGCTCATAGGCATGACTGTGGGAAAAGCGGCACAGGGGCTGTCGCTTAAAACAGAGGAAAACCAGGATGCGGAAGTGCCTTCCGGCGGAGTGACGAATGAATTCCGTTTTTATTCCGATAAGGGAGAATTTTATGTTAAAGCTATAAATGTATACCAGTCATCGGTGTACTTAAAAGATTGTACCATCTGTTCCGTGCGTTTTACAGAAGATTCGGGAATATACGGTCTTGCGGATGAGATACGCTGCGGGGTCGAGAACCGGGACCGCGTACGGAATCATTATATCGAGCGGAGTCTCTATCTCGAGACGGACGAAGTTCAGATATATAAGACCAATAACGAAGATATACGTTTTTATGAGATAAAGGATTCTGAGGGAAAGAGCACCTATCCGATGATAGCGCGTGTTAATGAGGTGGATGGGATATTCAGCTATGATGAAGGAAAGCTGGGTTCTTACCGCCTGGAAGCTCCGGAACTTTTATACTATGATCTGCTGCATAACGTGGATATATACGAGCAGGAGCAGATGAGCCCGGAGGAACTGGCTGCATTGCGCCGCCAGAGGGATCATTATCTTGAGGAATTAAAGGCAGCATTTGATGCGGCGGGCGTGGAAGTGGAGATAGATGATACGGATGGAACCGTCGCTATGAAGAGCGATATACTCTTTGACTTTGATTCGTATGTTATAAAGGAAGGCGCAAAACAATATTTAAATGACTTCTTTGATGTTTATATGAGCGTGCTGATGCGCGCGGATATCAGCACATCGATAGCGTCCGTGCGCTTTGAAGGACATACGGATACCAGCGGAAGCTATGCATATAATAAAACCCTTTCCTTAAAACGTGCTCAGAGCGTGCTTGATTATTGTGAGAACCAGAGCAGCCTGGATGCGGACGAAAAGGCGGAGCTGGCAAGGCTGGCCGAAGCTGTCGGCTATTCTTATGACTATCCGATATATGACAGCAACGGCGCTGTAAATATGGCGGCTTCACGAAGGGTCGAGATCAATTTCGTTATAGGTACTAAGTACAGACTCAGCCGCGAGCAGGAAATGGCACTTAACGGGGAGCGTATCCAGACAGTATCTGCTTCCGAAGTATATATTGGCAACAGTTATATACCCGCGCAGTGGACTGTTGCAAAACTCACGGATGAGTATTCGCTGAATCCGGATCTGAATCTCTATGAGCAGCTTTTTACCGATACAATGGTTCTGTTTACCGGCGATAAAACAAAGATCGGGGCTGTAGGAAATCCGGAGATAGAGCGGTTTGATCTGTCGGATAAAAACGTTGGAAGGATAGAAACAACCACGTCAGGTATATATAGCGAGGAAGATAAGGAAATCTATTTCTTTGAAGCGCTTGAACCGGGAACATGCCGTATAGATGCATACAGTTCCGGGGCAGGCTATAAAGGTGCTGATCTGAACTGCCATGTAACGATCCATGTGCTGGAAGAAAAGGATGGTCTGCCGCTTAAGCTGACACCTGACAAGACAAGTTATAAGAAGGGCGATAACGTTAAGTTCCTTTTAAAAGGTGATTATGATGGCGATGTCTGGGCTTTCGTGTACTTTAACGGAGTGCGCCGCGGGGATATGAGCAGCAAGGCCGAATGGCTGGATTCAAGTACGCTTTCTGTTGATATTACTGAAGCATCAGGTCTTACCATAATACTTACACCGGCCGGAAATCCCGATATTTTGCTGGGATTTTACAGGCAATAAAAGCCTCTGAAAAAAATCAAAAAATTTCTAAAAAAAAGTCTTGACACTGATTTTGAAAGGTGGTAGTATATACAAGTCGCCCGCAAGAAGGCAGGAAACAAAAAAGCCTCTGAAAGCGGGAAAAATTAATTAAGTACCTTGATAAATAAACAGCTATCCAACCCCGAAGATTTCCAACGAGCAATTGAGCAGAGCGGGTTTGCGGAAG
>CAMVRS010000151.1 GCA_947169935.1 uncultured Lachnospiraceae bacterium | reverse complement strand
GGCAGTTATATAGTAACGCTTTATTCCGAGGATAAGGCGACCAATAAGAACTCCAACCGTACAATACGCGATGAGAACGGCATTAACGAACTGCCCATCGAATTTACTGTGGATAAGACAGCGCCCAGCGTAATTATAAGCGGCGTAGAAGAAAACGGACGTTATTACGATAAGGAACGACTGATCATGCTGCACTTTGAGGATAATAACGTAACGACCAGACTGGAAGTTATGGATGATCTGGGCAACGTGACCGTATATTATCTGGAAGCATACTATGACGGAAGCGAAGACAGCAGGGATATACGTAAAGTGGCGCCTGCAGCCGGATATGTGGCTATCGCTCCCAATGCTGAGGGTGATATTGAACTCAGGATAAAATCCTTAAACCACAAGCAGTCTGTACAGATAAAAGCGATAGACGCGGCAGGCAATGTAACGGAACTGAGCAGTCCCAGATTCCTTCTGACTACGAATGTATTTGTACAGTTTATCAATAACACTGCGGCTATAGTTTTAACCGCGATAGTGCTTGCGCTGACAGCAGCTATTGTCATAGTTCTGATACAAAGACGCAAAAAGAAGAAAAATGCCTGATGGATTGAACTAAAGATCATAAACAGAGAGGAACAGGCCGGATGTCACTGGAACAATACGAGAACATAATAGTCAGGACCCGCGGGAAAGGGACTATAGCTTTTGAATTACTGGAACCCGATCTCTTTTACATGACAGGTTATAAGGTGATCCCCGGCTTTACCGGCGGCGGCCTGATCCCGGCTTATAAGACGCTGTTAAACGGAAAGACAAGGCTGGTATATGATCTTAAGGATTATGTCCCGCTGGCATCGGTAATAGACACGACAGATCCCGAACGCTTGCTGACTCTGCTGCAAAGCCTGCTTTCCCTGTGTGAGCGGATCAAAGAAAACGGGTTTATACAGGGCGAGCATGTATGCCTGGATGAGGATATGATCTTTGTTGATGAAGCCGATCCGCAGGTATGGCTTGTTTATGTACCTTTAAGGCAGAGAGATTCCATGACCATGGAGCCGGACAGTCTGGAACGTAAACTTGTCAGGCTTTTATCCGAAATGATGGCAGAGCATCCGTCATTATTTGGCAGACGTATGGATCCTTTAAGGGAGTATATAAACAGCGGGAAAAATGATATCTCGTATATAAGCGGACTTCTGCTTAAGGCCGGTACGCTGCCGCCTGAAATGAACAGCTATGGCAGTACTTCTGATAATACCGGTTCACCTGACAGCCTTATAATGGAGAGGGTAGGCGGCAGCCAGAGACTGCTGCTACACATTCCGTCAAAAGGAGCGATCATAGGGCGTAACGAAGAATTATCCCAGATCCTTATCAGGGATCCGTCGGTAAGCAAAACGCATTGCCAGATCTACAAAACAGGCGGTAAATGGATGATCAGGGATCTGAAGAGCAGCAATCATACATGGATAGGAGAATCCCCTGAATGGCTTGAACCTTATAAGGAAAGCGAGATCCATCCGGGGGATAAGGTACGTATATCGAGATTTGTATTTCAGGTGAAAGCCGGAACAGGAGATTAAAGACGTGGCAGCTGTACATAAAGTATTATTAGCCGATCCGGAGTTATCCTATCTCAGCACGCTGGAGATAATGCTGCTGCGGGAATACGGAGAGCAGATCAGTCTGCTGCTGGCAACGGATCCGGTATACCTGGATGAGCTCTTTAAGACGCCCCAGCAGATAGATATCCTGGTAATAAATGAAACCTTCTGGAAGGACGAATACCAGCGTCAGGGTATAGAAAACATTTTTATGCTGCGTGAGACCGATACGAAAGTACGGTCTGAGCAGGGTTTTATCAATATCTATAGATATTCCAATGTACAGAATGTGATCAGTAATGTTGATGCGCTGCTCCGGCACATGGTGGGGGAAAAGCGCCCGGCAGGCTGCAAACTTGTCCTGGTCTATTCGCCCCAGGGCGGATGCGGGAAAACAACGCTTGCCATAGGGGCGGCAAAAGCACTGCAGGCTCTTGGAAACACAGTGCTTTATGTGGATGCGGAATATCTGCAGTCTTTTGGCGGGATGCTCAATGCAGATGTCTGGGCGGACCGTAATCTTATAGAGGAGCTTTCGGCAGGGCGTTTTACCAGGGAAACCCTGGATAAAAATATCATAAAGGGCGATATCCATTATCTGGCACCGATGCAGTATTCGCTTCTGGGCAACAGCCTGCAGGATCAGCATTATGTATCACTGCTCAAGACCGTGCGGGAAGCCCTGGATTATGATTTTATCATCGTGGATACTTCCGGTGATTTCAATAAATGCAAAGCGGATCTGATAGAAATGGCGGGCCAGGTGATCATTCTGTGTACGCAGGGCAGAGACAGCCTGTCAAAGATGGAAGCGCTTCTGCGGAATATCAATGTAAGTGATGAAAAGAAATATCTGCCTGTCTGCAATATGTTCCGAGCTGATGTTAAGAATGAACTTGCGGACAGCCGTATATGGCATCTTATATCGCATAAGATCCCTTACAGTGAAGATATAAAAGATAATGAAGATATGCAGGATCTGTTCATGGAACTGGCATACAGTCTTATATAAGAGGAGTTGTGAATGGATAATAAAGTTGTCGTTACATTATTTGATCATACCAGTAACAGATCGGTTGATCTGGAGGTGGATCTGGATATAACAGCGCTGGAGCTCTTCTACGGACTTGATGAAGCCTTTAACTGGGGCTGCGCAGGAACGGATATCCAGAACTGCTATCTGGCGGCCGAGAATCCTATAGCTCTGCTGCGGGGGAATAAAAAGCTTGGGGAGTACGGCATCAGGAACGGAACAATACTGCACTACATCAGAAGGCAGAGATAAAAGAAGAGAGGTTTGATGCATTGGGGGAAATCAGATATAGTTTAGAACTGTATTTTGCCGGAGTATACCGCGAGATAGATCTGGGGCCAGATACGCCCCAGGAACTTATGGTGGGGACCACCAAAAACTGCGCGTATCGTCTTCCGGCAGAGATGTTTTTTTCGGATTTTGAGTTTACACTTGTACGCAATCAGAAGGGCGAATGGAAGATCTTCAGCTCGGAAGAGAATTATCTGAAGGATGAAAGTTCTGTGCGTCTGCGTTCCCTGGATCTGGTCCACGGCGGACGTTTTTCGATACATTATCAGGATGGCGGTGCCCAGATCTGCACCGGCGAATTCATACGGAATTTTAATGACGGTCTGAATGATTATTCACGTTTCATTGAACTGGAGAATATCAGCAGTCTGAATATAGGCGGCAGCAAGGACTGTCAGATCCTTATACATGATGATGCTGTGGGCAATGATTCGATCACTATACACAGGACCGCAAATGATGACAACTGGCAGGTGACTGATCATAATACACGATACGGTCTGTCTGTTAACGGATACCGCATCAGCGGCAGCTGTGCGCTATATGATTATGATTTTATAGCTATTGCCGGCCATGGCTTTTTCCTGCGGGGAAACCGTCTGTATATGTGCAATGATCCCCAGATACAGACGGCTGGCGTACGTCTTCTGGAACATAATAATTCCAAATCGGCTATGGAATATCCTCATCTGAACCGCAGTACCCGTATTTATTACCAGATACCGCCGGAGGATATCGAATACATAGATCCGCCGGAAAAACAAAGTCAGCGCAGACAGAGTCTTATCATGGCCATACTGCCATCGCTGATGATGCTGGTTGTTCTGGTACTGGTCCGCAGTCTGATCGGAAACGGCGGTGCATTTGTCATTTTCAGTGCCTGCAGCATGAGTGTGGGCGTGCTCACAGGTATAATCAACTACAAACAGCAAAAGAAGAATAACAAAGAAGATGAGGAAAAACGTGTAGCCGCATACACCGAGTATGCGCAGAAAAAAGAAGCGGAGATAATAGAGAAACGTCATCAGGAAGTTAAACTGATGGAATCCAATACCCCTGCCATGAACGAAACGCTGCAGACTGTATGGGATTTTGACGGGCGTCTTTACGAACGTACACCCAGGGATGAGGATTTTCTTTCCGTACGTCTGGGAACAGGCGAGGTTGACAGTGTATGCCAGGTAGCCTATTCAAAGAAGGAACGTCTCAGCGTTGAAGATGAGATGGTGACCTGGCCCCAGATGATCGCGGAAAAATACAGAAAACTGCCCCAGGCGCCGATCATGCTTCCTTTGCGGGAGCTGACCATGATAGGCGTGGTAGGGCAGGAAGATAAGGTATACGAGACCTTAAAAGCCATGATCATAGATCTGTGCGTGCGCCATTCGTTCCAGGACGTGCAGATAGGTCTTATGTGTCCGGAAAAGGATATTGCCCGCTGGGACTGGATCAGGTGGTTTCGTCATATCTGCAACGACAGTACAGGCATGCGTAATATCGCGTATGATGATAATTCATACAAGGTGTTTGCGGAATACATGTATAAAGAACTGGTAGAGCGTGAGAATTCCGGCGGGGAAGAAGGCAGGGAACCTGTTTTTGACCGGCATTTCGTTATCTTTATCACCGAACCGTATGAGATAATGAGCCACCCCCTGAGCCGCTTTTTCTATACGGATATTGATTACGGCTTTACCTTTATATTCTGCCACAGCGCAGCTGAACTGCTGCCGAACTGCCAGCGTCTGATACGTCTGGATACCGATCCGGTTGAGCTTATCGATACCCATGATGCTGCTAAAGTGACCAGATATACGGGCTTTGGTGTTTCCGACAGCCAGGCTAAGCGCGTGGCGTCAAAACTGGCCTGCGTTACGGTTGACGAGGTGAGCCTGGAAGCCCAGCTTACCAAGAGCATCACCCTGTTTAAGCTGCTGGGTATCTTTAACGCCGGGGATCTGGATCTGGAAAAGCGCTGGAAGGAAAGCCAGGTATATAAGAGTATGGCTGTTCCGATGGGCGTTGATGCAAAGAATGATATCGTATATCTGGATCTGCACGAAAAAGCCCATGGCCCCCACGGCCTTGTGGCAGGTACTACAGGTTCCGGTAAATCCGAGCTGCTCCAGACCTATATCCTTTCCCTGACCACGCTTTTCCATCCCTATGAAGTGGGATTTGTGATCATCGACTTTAAGGGCGGCGGTATGGTTAACCAGTTCCGTGATCTGCCGCACCTTGTGGGAAGCATAACGGATATAGACGGCCGCGAGATCGACCGCAGCCTTTTAAGCATACACGCCGAGCTTAACAAGCGAAAAGAATTATTTGCCCAGGCAAACGTTAACCAGATAGATCTGTACATCAGGAAGTACCGTGCAGGAGAAGTGGATACGCCGCTTCCGCACCTTCTGCTTATAGTCGATGAGTTTGCGGAGTTAAAGGCAGACCAGCCCGAATTCATGAAGGAGCTGATCTCCACGGCCCGTATCGGACGTTCGCTTGGTATACACCTGATACTGGCAACCCAGAAGCCCAGCGGTGTGGTAGACGCACAGATCTGGTCCAACAGCCGTTTCCGTCTGTGCCTTAAGGTGGCAACGCCGGAAGACAGTAAGGAAATGTTAAAGACGCCTCTGGCTGCAGAGATCCGTGAGCCGGGCCGTGCATATCTGCAGGTCGGTAATAATGAGATCTTTGAGCTGTTCCAGTCCGCTTACAGCGGCGGCCCGGCTGACAGTGAGCTGGCCATGGGAAGCAAGAATTACGAGATAAACAAAGTGGCGATGAACGGTGCCAGGGAGCAGATATATGAAAGCAAACATGAGAAGAAGGAGGAACAGTCCCTTACCCAGTTGCAGACGATAGTTCAGTATGTACATGACTATTGCGAACAGGCGGGGATCAGGAGACTTCCCGGTATATGCCTGCCTTCGCTTTCCGTGATGATACGTACGGATGAACTGGATTATGATAAATACTCCGATGATATCACGGTACCCATCGGTATCTTTGACGATCCCGAACAGCAGATCCAGGAGCCTGTGGAGATCGCTGTATCAAAGGACAATATCTATATCGTGGGCTCTTCGCAGATGGGCAAGACTGTTCTTCTGCAGACCATGATATACGGGCTTATGCGCAGATATACTTCCGAGCAGATCAGCTTTTATATTGTTGACTGCGGCAGCATGGTCCTGAAGATATTCGAGAATGCACCCCATGTGGGCGGCGTAGTTCTCAGCAATGATAACGAAAAATGTAAGAATCTCTTTAAACTCCTTTTTGCCATGGTGGACGAGCGTAAGAAGATATTAGCCGAACGCGGTGTAGGTAACTTTTCCGCATATCTGGAAGCGGGCGGCAAAGATATGCCGCTGACCATGGTGATCATCGATAATATGGCTGCCTTTAAGGAATACTTCCCGGAACAGGCCGAAGCTATGGGAGCTCTCAGCCGTGAAGCCATAAGTGTAGGTATTTCCATAGTTGTTACAGCAGCCAACGCAAGTGCCCTTAATTACAGGGTTCAGTCAAATTTCGGTATAAAACTTGCATTTAACTGTAACGATCAGAATGAATACGCGACCATTTTCGGACATTGCCGTATGACGCCAAGAGAAACTCCCGGACGCGGTATCATCATGATGGAAAAGCGCCTCCTGGAGTGGCAGGCAGCGATCTTCGGCAAGAGCGATAAGGAAGCGGAACGCAATCAGGAGCTGCTCAGATTCCTGGAAACACTGGAAGGGAAAAAGGCGCGCCCTATCCCTGTTATACCTGCAAATCCGGAATGGAAGGATTATGCGCAGCTTGATGACGTTATTGAAATGGCAAAGGAAGGAGACCGTCTGCCTTTTGGTTACGACATGGAGACTGCGGATGTATACGGTATCGATCTGAAGTCCACATATACCTATATTGTTTCGGGCAAGAGCCGTACAGGTAAGACTAATGCGCTGAAAGTGCTGGCGTGCTCTGCAAAGATGATCGGGGCTGAACTGGTGATCTTTGATTTTGCCAATGAATTTAAGAGTATGGCCAATCAGCTGGGGGCAACGTATATCGACAGCCATAAGAAAATATCGGAGTTTTTCGAGGAACTGATGCCCGGCTTTATTGAGCGTAACAAGCTTAAGAAAGCGTGTATGGAGGAGGGGCTTACGGAAGCTGAGCTGTATGAACGCATGCGGCCTTATAACAAGAAGATCTTTCTGATAGGCAATCTGGTAGAGTTTATTAAGGAACTCAACAAGAAGGAAGACGGAGTTAAGGATGTAAGCGGCTTTGTGGGAAATGCCCTTGATAAAGGTGCGCGTCATAATATTTACTGGTTTGCAGCTTTCAATCAGGATAACGTGGCGGATGTTGTTGCCGACAGGAATTATACGCTCTATGTACGGCCTAAGGTGGGCATATATTTCGGAGGCAATGCACAGGAACAGAGGCTTCTGCAGTTCCCTAACCTGAACTTTTCTGCGCAGAATAAGAAACTGAAAGCCGGACATGGCCTGCTTTCGGCACATGAAGGTGATGAAACCGATATTGTTGTAGTTCCTCTGTATTCATAGGATAAACGATGATCACAGTATTAACGCTTTGCAAAGATAATAATGAAAAGGATATCCTCCGGGGAGTGTACCGCGATCTGGCGGCCGGGCTTACCGAAGAGAAATGGGAGCTGGTCTTTTGTGAAGATCCCGGGCAGTGCCGGACGGAAGTGGCGAAAGAACCTGTTCTTGATTTTATCTGCGTGGATGTCTGCGATAAGGAGAGTCTGGCTTTTATGCCGGAATTAAGGAAGAAGTATCCGGATGCAGGGCTGGCACTTCTTGCGGATCTTACTGTATCGCCCGTACTTTATCTGAAGCCCGGGATACGTCCGGACACGATCCTTATCAAACCTTTTGTTAAAGAGACCCTGACGGATACTCTTGAAGAATTCTTTATGGACCGGCTGTCTTACAGGGAAGCGGAAGGTGATAATAATTCATTCCTGGTGGAGACCAGGGAAGGGAAGACCTTTATACCCTACAGCCAGATCTTTTATTTTGAAGCCCGGGAAAAGAAAGTATTCCTGCGTACGCTTTATAAGGAATACGGATTCTATTCCACCATAGAGGAACTGGCGAAAGGGCTTCCGGATTATTTTCTGCGCAGTCACCGCAGCTTTATTGTGAATCGTAATACCGTGGAAAATATGAAAGGTAATGAGGTTTTTTTGCGGCAGGGATTTACGATACCGCTCTCACGAAGTTACAAATCCGACTTTGTGGAAAAAATGAAAGGATAAAAAGCATGGCAGAAGAAAAGAATACCGGTCTTGATATGAATTTGGCGGAGGAGAAAGTGCCTGCTGCCGTAGAGATCGGAACGGGGCTGAGTGAGCTCGAGTTCAGATTTTTGTGTGCAAGTTACGGCATTACTTCCCTTGTGGGATTTGAGATCCCGGCAGCGGAAGAAACACAGGAGCAGCAGATGCAGGGGCTTCTGAATATGGTTAAACGCGGGCTGCTTAAGCAGGAAGATGACCGTTTTGTTGTAAGTGAAGAGACAGCGGAGATGATGGAGTGTATCGCGACCAGGATAACGACCATGCGGATCTGGTCACCGGAAAGTTCTGTCCCCAACTGCGTCATTTATACCGGAGAGAATAAAGCGGCTGTAATGGCCTGCCCGGGGAAAAAGAAGGGAGAATATGCCGTTCTGACTTATCTCCCCGCCGGAACGCTTTCGGGATTCCTGGCTTCTTCGGATCTGATCCCCAATGCCATGGTGCCGGAAGAGATAGCGGAAGCCGGAAGGGAGATCAATAAGGATGGGATACAGATACCCGAAGGCGTGACGGAGGGCAGTAATAATATCCGCCTGGAGATATTTTTTTATGAAGGGACAGATGCGGAAGAGAGCACAAAACTCAGTGTTATCTGGATGGATGTACAAGAGCTTGTCGTAGTGGATACAGGTGATGTAAAGACGGCCGATCTTTATGTTACAAGGGAGATCATACCCATTATCTGCACACTATGCGGCGCAGAAGAAACATAAAGTGTTATCTGTCGGAAATTTTTGCATTTTGTCAGATAACGAAGATATATAAAAGCAGATGTATATAATACAAAATAAGGACAGGTATTAAGTACCCGCAAAGGAGATACTGATGAGAACTATCGAAATGGATATCAATATTTTATCGTCACAGATAAGCCAGCTTGAGGATACTTTGGCCAGAACCCAGGCGGCTCTGGATAATCTGACGGATCGTGTGGCGGCCCTCCAGTCCATGTGGGAAGGGCCGGGGCATGATAAATTTAACGAACAGTATGAACTTGACAGGCAGCATATGCAGAACATGTGCCAGATAATACGTAATATTATCGATGGGATGGAGCAGGCGCGCCTTTTGTATACACAGTGTGAGAGCGAAGTGGACAACGCAGTAGCAAGTATCCAATTCTGATCGACTCAGACCGTTATATTATTTGGGAGGAAAGGGCATGAATGTTGAAGCAGTAGAATTTCTGGCAACACCGGAAGAGCTGACGATAGCATCAAATGATATGTCGAACAGACTTAAAGAGATGCAGGTTTGCATAGAGGAGGTTGATCAGATCGTAAGAGCAAGTGAAAGATACTGGCTTGGTGAAGCATCAGATCATTTCAGAAATCTTTTCCTGAAAGAGAGACCGGTGATAGATGAAATAATAGCAAGACTTAACGAGCATCCGAGGGAGCTTATCGAAATAGCAGGTAACTATATAGATACCGAGCATTTACTGGAGAGCCTGGCGCAGGAACTCCCTTCAGATGTTATTTCCTGACATACAGAATTATACAATGAGGATGGATCAATATGTTTAAAGTTGATTTTGAAGGCTTACAATCGATGGAAGATTCTCTGCAGAAGCAGATCTCTGCCAGACGAAGCGCATTGGGGCGGGTTGATGATGCAATCCACCGTCTCAGATCTATGGGCAGTCTGGAAGAGCATGCATCTGCATTAAGCCGCCTTAATAACAGGATGGAAGAGGAACTGGCGGCTATGATACAGATGTTCCATAAGACCATACATATCCGCTATCTGTATAATAAGGCGGAAACAGAGGTGATCCAGAATGCTGATGGTATCAGAGAGGTTAATACAAGAATAGCTGTTCAGAGTATGCTGATCGTACCTCCGACTATAATACCGATGAGACAGGTCTGTCTGCCGGCTGCAGCATTAATAATGATGATTACA
>CAMVRS010000150.1 GCA_947169935.1 uncultured Lachnospiraceae bacterium | reverse complement strand
GCAGGGTGTGGTCCCCAAAAAGCAGATACACCTGAAAGTAACATTGAGGATAATACCACAGAGCCCGGGCAGACAGCTGATGCGGCATTTTCGGATTCACCCGAATGGGTGGGAAAGCTTCCGGCTGCCGCCGATGCAAAGCAGTTGTTTGTCGTTGCAGGCGTAGGTGAAACAACGGCATATGTTTCCATGCATGAAAAGGATGAAAACGGAAACTGGAAAGAGATAATGACGACGCCCGGGTATATCGGTAAAGCCGGACTGGGCAAAACAAAAGAAGGTGATGCCAAGACTCCCGTGGGCACTTTCCATTTTACGAAGGCGTTTGGTATAGCGGATGATGTGGGCTGCGCTATGCCTTACCAGAAGGTTACCGATGATGATTACTGGTCAGGCGACCAGAGGGCCGGATATAAATATAACGAGATGGTGAGCATCAAGGATTATCCCGACCTTGATACCGATGAGTCCGAGCATATCGTTGACTACACATACCAGTATCAGTATTGCCTGAACATCAGTTATAACGAGGAGGGAAAAGCGGGAGCAGGTTCCGCGATCTTCCTGCACTGCCTTGGACCCTATAAACCTTATACAGGCGGCTGTGTTGCGATCCCGAAGGAGCAGATGATAAAAGTAATGCAGAATGTGGATAAGGACTGTGTTGTTGTTATCGACGCGCTTTCAAACATCAGTCCTGAGCTGTATGATGACTGGGGACTTGCAGGTATGAGCTCATCTTCGGATGCGTCCGATGCAGAGTTTGAATACTGGAGTGAGGATTCGGCTGCAGCAGCATCTATCAGGGATTATGTTGCAATGGTTACGGACGAGACAAATGATGCTTATATTCCGGTTGAGGACAGGATCGCTGTATTTGACATGGACGGTACTCTGACCTGCGAAACATATTACACATACTATGACACCATGATGTTCATAAACTACTGTCTGACAGATCACCCTGAACGCGTATCTGATGAACTGAAAGATGCAGCTATGGAGATAAAACCCGGATACACTGCCGGTGAGGAGCTTGCAAGGAATTTTGCAAAAGCTTATGCAGGCATGACTATAGAGGAGCTGTATGACTACGCAGTGGAATTCGGTCAGAAAGAGACAGACAGCTTTGAAAACATGCGTTATATCGACGGCTTCTATCTGCCCATGGTGGAGCTTGTTAAGTACCTCTATGAGAACGATTTTACCATCTATGTAGTAAGCGGTACGGAGCGCACGACCACAAGAGCCATCGTTGCCAATTCGCCGATAAGCGAATATGTGTCTCCTTCCCATGTTATAGGAACAGAGTTTGAAGTTAAGAAGCTCGGATCTGAAGATGTATCTTCAAATATGGATTATAAATATGCTGATGGGGATGATCTGGTCTTCACAGGCGGATTTATACAGAAGAATCTGAATGCCAATAAATCCATATGGATAGAGCGTGAGATCGGTCAGCGCCCCGTACTTGCTTTTGGAAACAGCGGAAGCGATACCAGTATGATGAACTATGTTCTGGACAGCAGGAATCCTTATCAGACCAGGGCATATATGATCGTTGCGGATGATGATGTCAGGGAATGGGGAACCCAGAACTGGGCAGAAAAATCAGCTGTATATTCCGGACAGGGATACGTGCCCATCTCCATGAAAAACGATTTCCTGCAGATATATCCGGAGACTATAAAAAAATCCGACACGCAGTATATAGAAACCGAGGAAGAGTTACTAGATGCAGCATAACAAACCCGCTGCATAACAGGAGAAAGATATGTCGAAGACAGCAGTTATATTTCCGGGACTGGGATATTATGCCGACAGGCCGCTCTTATATTATGCATCAAAGCTTGCCGTGAATGCAGGCTATGAGATAGTAAAGATCGATTATCCCGGATGCAGCAGGGATCTGCTTAAAGCATCAAAAGAGGAACTTAAAGAGTATTCGCTTGCGTGCGTTAAAGAGGCCATTGCATTTCTTAAAGAAAAGGGCGTAAGCCCGGGAGATGATCTGCTCTTTATATCAAAGAGCATAGGCACAGGCATAGCAGCTGCCTGTGCTGCGGCATACGCCGGCAGGGTAAGGCACATATATTTCACGCCGCTGGAGCAAACCTTTGATCATGTTTATCCGGGCAGCGGCATAGCATTTAACGGTACAAAAGATACCTGGGCGGATTGGGAAAAGGTTTCCTCTCTGTGCAAAGAAAAAGACATCCCCCTTATGACATTTGAAGGCGCCAACCATTCAATTGAAACCGGAAATGTTACAGATGACATTGGCAATCTGCAGAAGATCATGTCGGTGGTTGAAGAGTATATATAATATGTCATCCTGAGCGAAGCGAAATGGCGGCATTGTCATCCTGAGCGAAGCGAAGGATCTTATAAAGGAGTGAATTATGAAAAAACGTAAACTATTATCTATTATTATGATCACAGCAGCCCTTACAGCCTGCAATTCCAGCAATGCCCCCGGCGACCGGGGAAACTATGATGAGCCGGAGTCGACACCCAAGCCTACCGCAGCGGAAGAGCCGGAAGCAACACCTGCCCCTGCAGAGGTACCGGAAGAAACGCCCACGCCTACGGAAGCAGAAGAGGAAATAGAAACATCGCCCTTTGTTTTGTGGCAGCATGTCGGCTACGTGGATGAGGCTGAGGGATATACCTGGCAGGACGAATTTATCGATAAGGATTTTGACGGTGACGGTGCCGTCGACCGCGTATACCGTGAACATGATGCAGATGCCCAGACTGCTGTATATACGATCGAATTCGGTAATGGCAGAAGTTTGAAGACGAGCTGGGGCTGGGAGACAGGTTTTCCCCATGTACAGGCCGGTGATCTGACAGGCAATGGGGAGCCGGAGATACTTTTCACTTTAAGCTATGACACTTCAACGGATCCCATGAGTTTTGGTGAAATGTGGGTTTTTGAATATGATAAGGACAGCAACAGTTATAAAGAGATGAGCCTGCCTTTAGTTAACGGTGATGAAGGCAACGGCGCCCGCTGTCTTGAATTGGAGTATGGAACTCCTGATAAAAATGTGGTGGGCGTAAAGGTTAAACAGAACGGTTTTACTGCTGATGCGGAGCTTGATGAAGATTATCTGGAACATTACTGGAAGAGCGATCTGACAGCAAAAGACTACAGTGAAAAACGTATGGTATGGTCTGCAGAGATAAAGGACGCAGCTATACATTGCAGCGTACAGCCTTTTTATAAATATGGCGATGTCATTGAATTTGAGCTGGTATATAATGGGAAGGCTTTTGATATAAAGGAAATGAAATATGTTCCTTCAAAATAAGAGTTGACCAAAATAGCTAAGACACAGAGGGAAAAGAAATGTTCAACAAAAACGCAGGCAGGCGGGCAATTGCAATGCTCATGAGCGTGCTGACGCTTGGCAGTAATGTGCTGCCGGCAGCAGCAGGGGATCTTCAGGCAGAAGATACATCTTCCGGGACAGATGCGCAGGAAGATGTTGTATCTTTGGATGCAGCAGAAGATGGTGAAACAACAGATTCACCTGATGCAGCAGAAGAAGATGAAAAGGCAGTATCATCGGACGAAGCAAAAGAAGACGATAATGCTGCAGCAGAAGTATCAGATAACAGCGCAGATGCGGCAGAGAATGACGGAACATCAGAGGAGGCTGATACTGACATCTCCGAAACCGCAGATGATCAGGACGGAGAGATAGTATGGAAGGAGCCTGCTGCGGACTGGTATAAGGATTTTGAGTATGAAACGAAAGACGGGAACATCATTCTGAAAAAGGCAAAGAGCAGCCTTGAAGGAAATGTAGTCATTCCTGCAACGGCGACAATATCGGGTAAAGAATATAAAACCGTATTGCATGTTCCTGCATATGGTGAGGGACGTATATGGGATACGGAGTCCGAAAAACTTACCGGAGTCAAGTTTGGAAAAGGCGTGAAGGTAGATAATAGATCCTGCTACAGTCTGTTTGAGAATATGAAAAATCTTAAGGCTATCGATGTCGGCGGGCTCGATACCTCGGATGTAACCGATATGTGGGGAATGTTCAGGGAGTGCTCCGGTCTTACATATCTGAATATCAGCGGTCTGGATACTTCAAATGCCGAAAATCTGGGATCCATGTTCTGGGGCTGTGAGAATCTTACGGAGCTTGATGTCAGTGGTTTTGATACTTCAAATGCTACGGATCTGGCAGGCATGTTTTTGGGCTGTGATCAGCTTAAATCTATAGATGTGAGTGGGTTTGACACTTCTAAATGTAAGGATATGTTAAGGATGTTCGCATATTGTTACTGTCTGGAGCAGCTTGATGTGAGCGGCTTTGATACCGGAAACGTGACAAATATGTGGGAGATGTTTAATGACTGCTTTTCGCTTAAAGAGCTTGATGTAAGTGGTTTTGATACATCAAATGTTAAAAACATGGAAGAGATGTTCGATAGCTGCTGCGCCCTTAAATCCCTGGATGTGAGCAACTTTGATACGTCTAATGTGACATCCATGCGCCTTATGTTTTCCTATGTAACTGCTGTTAAAGAACTTGATGTAAGCGGTTTTGATACCTCAAAGGTAACAGATATGAGTGGTATGTTTTCCGGGTGTTCCGCTCTTAAATCCCTGGATGTGAGTGGGTTTGATACTTCCAATGTGACCGCGTTCGGAGGAGAAGGCAATCTGGATGAAGGAATGTTTGCTAATTGCCCAAACCTTAAAGAACTGGATGTGTCCAATTTTGATACTTCCCAAGCGACAAATATGGACAGAATGTTCAAGGGCTGTCAGAGTCTTGAAAAACTTGATGTGAGCGGTTTTGATACATCCAAAGTAACCGATATGGGCGGCATGTTTTGTGACTGTGAAAGCCTTAAGGAACTTGATGTAAGCGGCTTTAAGACATCTAAAGTAAAAGATATGTCCATGTTTTTTTGGTACTGTTCCGGGATAACATCCCTGGATGTAAGCCATTTCAATACTTCAAGTGTGACCGATATGGCTGGCATGTTTGGCGGGCTTTCAAATCTTACCGCCCTTGACCTGAGCAGTTTTAAGACTAAAAACGTTACGAATATGAGAGGAATGTTCACCCACTGTGCAAATCTCAGCGAACTTGACCTGTCCGGTTTCAGAACGGCAAAGGTTAAGAATATGGCCTCTATGTTCAGTGGCTGCACCAAACTGAATAAGCTGGATGTCAGCAGCTTTGATACGGCTTCCGTGGATGATATGACGTTCATGTTTGCCAATTGTACTGCTTTAACCGAGATCGATATCAGAAGTTTTATAATCAATGATGCATGTGTTATGAAGGATGTCTACAATGATCAGGCATGGAATACATTCTTAAACAGCTCACAGAACGTTGCCCTGCCCGTAAGGTGGGCTAAAGGATATGACTGGAGCAATTCCGGAGTAAAGAAGATAAAGTATGCAGGGACAAAGACTGAATGGGATGCATTGGAAAATATAGTGCCTTCAGGCGTGGAGATTGTTTATGAATACACTGAGGGGATCAAAGAGCCTGTTGCGGATGAGGAACAGTCTCCGCTTGATCCCCAGCCGGTAATAAACGAAAGCACAAAAGATATCTATCTGGTGAAGGGACAGAAGTTCGTGCTGGATGCCGGATGGGAGAGCAGTGATAAGAAAGTCCTTTCCGTCAGCAAGAAGGGTGTTGTAAAGGCAAAGAAGGTATCCGATACCGTCACCCTCAAAAAAGGGGAGCAGACCATAACTGTTCATATCAGCCAGCCTACATGGAAAAAGAAATCCATAAGCGAGATAAGAAGTGATGAAAGAGTATTCCATTATTTAGATGATCCTTTTGGATTTGAATATGATGATGTGCATCTGGGAGTGCTCTGGTACAGTAATAAACCCGATATCGCAGATTTTACCGATGACGGCAGAATGGAAGTAAAAGGTAAGGGAACAGCTGTTATCACAGCTTATATAAACGGAACGGCGTATAAATTCAAACTTACCTGCAAGATAAAACCTTATAATAAAAAGGATAAAGTATTTACCAATACGCCTATGACCCTTCATCTTAATCTGAATGATACGAAAACCGTTGCAGCTGCCGGGGGCAAAAAAGCTGAATGGACAGCAGGTGATGAGAGTATTATAGAAGTTCTTAAAAACGGTAAGATCAAAGCTAAAGCGATCGGACGTACTGAATTAAGGGGAAAAACCGAGGGTAAATGGGCGAATATCGATATTTTTGTGGAAGATATCACCATCAAAACCGCCGGATTCAGTTCGAAAAAGAAAAACGATTATACCGTTGATATGAGTGCAGGAGAGATAAAGAAGATCGAATACGCCTATGTCGATCAGAGTGTCGTTTACAAGAGCAGCGCTCCTGATGTAGCATTTATCGATGAGAACGGCAATCTTATCGCACGCAAGGCCGGCAAGGCTAAACTTACAACAACGATCAACGGAAAGAAGATCAAGATCACAGTGAAGGTTGCCGATAAGCAATAACAGGTTTCGGTTTATGAAAACAGAAAATATAACTATCGATGGCAGGGAATGCCGTATAGACAGCCGTGAAAATGCCGGAGTGATACTTATACAGGCGGCAGATATTAACAGCCTTGAACATATGGATAAGCTTACGGCAGAGCTTGATAAAAGAACCGGCATACAGTATACACTTGTGTCATTTGCGGTAAAGGAATGGAACAATGAGCTGTCGCCTTGGGAGGCGGCAGCAGTATTCGGAAAAGACGGCTTTGGCGGCGGGGCAGAGGAAACACTTGCTTTTGTAACAGGAAGTCTCCTTCCTTATATCCGAGAGCATCACAGTGCGGATATCCCGCTTATCATAGGCGGTTATTCCCTGGCTGCATTATTCTCTTTATGGGCAGTATATAAGACCGATACGTTCAGCGCCTGCGCGGCAGCCTCACCCTCCGTCTGGTTTCCCGGCTGGCCGGATTTCATAAACGGTAATAAGCCTTCCGCAGGATGTATATACCTAAGCCTTGGCGACAGGGAGGAGAAAGTTAAGAATCCCGTGATGTCTGCCGTAGGCGATAATATACGCAGCCTCAGTGCGGCACTTGATAAAGACGGCATACGCTGCATCCTTGAGTGGAACGAAGGCAATCATTTCAAAGACGTAAGTATGCGCTGCGCCAAAGCCTTCGCCTGGTGCATGGAACAAATAATATAAAACAAACGGCGGCTTCCGGGCCGCCGTTTGTGTAACCCGGTGGCCGCCGTTTTTGGACGGTTTGCGTCTTTTAAAACTATGTGTTAAAATGTCACCCGTGCGTAAAAAACCACACCCGAGAGAAGTTATGAAAAAAAAGAAAAAACAAAAAAAAGTAGAAAAGAAAGAAAAGAAAAAGCTGGCAGAGCAGCCGGTACCTGAAGCAGAGGATACGGCAGCGGAAAAGAAAGACAGGATCAAGAGAAAAGCGGGAAGGCTTTTATTCCTTTTGGCCATTCTTTTTATGCTGCTTTCCATATTCATTTATAACGACGCCCATTCGGCAGATACGTCATATAAGGGGACACCATGGTATAAGATGTATACGCCCGACAGTGTGGATCTGAAACTGCCCGAGGAAGAAAACGCGCCAAAGGTATACGAAACCCTGCCGGTCGCCTATGGGAACTCGAGGGAGTTTGCCTCCGCCGGCAGTATAGCGGCAGAGGATGACAGGTATTTCTATATCGCAGATCCATCAAAAGAAGGATTTTTGTTTTCAATATCTAAGGCAGACCGTTCAAGGACGCTTTTAAACGAAATCCCGGCATCGGAAGCGGTGCTGATCAAAGGAAGACTCTATTTCATCAATCCCACGGAATACGGAGACTATAAAGCCGGATTATACAGCTGCGCAACCAACGGAGCGTCTCTTCGCTATATCCTTGAAGGCAGTTTCAGATCCCTGCATGCGGAGGGCAATATACTCTATTATGTCAGGAGCAATGACAGCCGCCTTTACAGCTATGATATATCTAAATACCAGGAAAAGAAGGTGTGCGGGGATAAATGCATCAGTTACACGGTATATGGGAACACTGTTTATTATATAACATCGGATGAGAGCAGGACGGCGGGAGCCGACAAGGTTATCTGCCGTATGGATATAAACGGTGAAGGCGGCTTCCATCTTACGGAATACGGAAACTACGGCGACATAGGCTTTATCGGTGATAAGCTGGCTTTTGTGGTATATGATGAGGGCTACTGCCTTATCGATCCCGACAGTGATGTTACCATATCACTAAGCTCACTCGGAAATAAACTGGTTAAGATGAAAGGATTGTATTCTCTGCCCGTAGAGCGCGAAGGCTCCTTATGGTATATAGACCGCAGCCGTGACAGGCAGCTGGTACGCAGGGATATGCAGACTAAAAAGGAAGAAGAGATGGATATATATAATGTGACATCCTTCTATATAATGAAAGACAGTATCGTTATCGGTTACATGGAAGACGGGATAAGATACTGTATCTGTTCACGGCTTATCGACGGATGGGAGCCGGCAGCTTTATTTGAGGGGGAACTGTGATGAAGAAGAAAAAAAGAGCGCATATCGCATTCCCGCTGCTGGTGTTTCTGATCTCTGCCGCTATGCTGGTGGGAGCGTGCATGTACAGATACGGCAAGGCACAGAGCCTGCGCATGATGGTGGCTGATGCAAATGAGAAGCTGCTGGCAGGAGATGCCGAAGGCGCGCGCAGCATATACGATTCCGTACTGGCAGAGGATCCGCATAATTCCGCAGCCTATGAGGGTATGATGCAGATCGCTTACGAGAGCGGAGACAGGCAGCTGCTTACCGACTGCTATGACAGCTGGCTGGATATCCAGATAGAGAAGGGCAATACTTCCGATGAACGCATAGATATTATGGGCGGAATTGTCAATGACATGGAAAAACGTACAGACTTGAACGGTATTTCCACGCTGATAGCCGAAGGAGATTACGCTGCGGCCCAGGAAGCCCTGCAGGCACTGGCGGCTTCCGGAAAGGGCGAAGAGGCGGATGACGCGCAGGCTGACATGCTGGTATATCTGGCGCGCAAGGACATGAGGCTGAGAAATTTTGACAGGGCCGTGGAATATCTTGAGAAGGCGCTGAATCTGAGACCGGATGATGCACAGGCGGTGCAGCTTTATGAGGAAGCGCAGGAAAAACGTCTGGCAGCAGCCCTGGAGAGACATGATACTGCTGTTGCCGAAGAACTGGCGAATACCGCAGCTGTCACCGGATATGAAGATGAGATAAAGACAGAGAAGCAGAGAGTTGAGCATTATAAGCAGGTGGCGGATGAATTAAAGGCCGCATTCGATAATGAGGATACCGCCGGCCTGTATACGCTGTTAAATGACGCCGAACTTAAGGCGGATGCCGCAGAGCTTAAGCAGCCCTATATCATGCAGGAACAGTTAACCGGCGCGGGCAGCATGGCTTTTTATTCCGTAAATAACAGACTGTATGTATATTACGGGACCATGAAGGAAGGATTAAGGGAAGGTGACGGAAGCTGGAGCTGCATAGGATCCGATGGCAGACTGGTGATCTACAGTCTTAAATGGGAAAAGGATCTGCCTGAAGGAGAGGGCAGCTGTGACAGATACAGCGCGCCTTCCGAAAACGAAGAGGAAACAGCGACTGCCACACATGAGCATGACGAATTCACGACTGTGCATGGCGTTATGAACGGTAAGTACAGTATGAAGACGGAAGTGATCAGTGAATGGCCTTATGAGTATTCCGTGGAATATGATCTTAAGAACGGCTACTGCCCGCGTATCGAGCCCGGTGAATATCCGGATCTGATAGATCTTTATAATGCATATCCGGCGCCGCTGGCAGGCTGGACCGAAGCGGATGTCTATGATCCGGTATGGAAGAAAGAATATACAACTACCATATGGTTTGACTGGACGCCTTCACGCTGGACCGTAGACGGTATAGAAACCGGCGTGATCCCTGCTAAAAACACTTGACTCGCAGGCAGGATGAAAGTAGAGTTAAGGTGTCAGATCATCATAAGGTCATAATAAGATCATCATAAGGTCATAATAAGATCATCATCGGACTGGGGGGTTCTATGGATTATAAGAAGATCATATCTGATTTTTCCCAGAGAAAAGCAGGGGAGTTTATCATCACTGATACAACCGGTCAGGTTGTATACAGGAATAATGTGGAAAAATTTACCACGGAGCAGTGGTATTTCTGGTGCAGCATCAATCTGGATATGTCAGGTTTCTCGGGGGATGTAACCTGGGAGATCTCTGATGCGGAGACAGGAGCAGATTACAGCGTAAGGTCGGTGGCAGGTTTCTGGGAGAATACGGG
>CAMVRS010000149.1 GCA_947169935.1 uncultured Lachnospiraceae bacterium | reverse complement strand
AAAAGATATTTTACGATGCTACACGCCGGGTAAAAAGAGGGATATTCAAAAGCAACAAGGGAACGATGATCAACGCCGATGTAAACGCTGCCTATCAGATCATAAAGGCAGGGGGATACAAAGATCTTGCGATCAAAGAAAAAGAGAAAGTCGTAAGACTGAATGTAGCCTGAATTAGATCAGGTAGAGGTATCAGGCTAATGCCATTAAAAGACCGGGGCAAAAAGCTTCGGAGATCTTCTTCCACATAACCTATGGCAGTGAGGAAGTTACCGTGGACTGGAATATCAACACTAAACAGGTAACCGGTTTTGCAGGCCGGGGACTGCTGGAAAAAATGCGCTGAAATAAACAGTGAAGGAGAGAGGGAGGTCAGTCCTCCCTCTTTTTGTGTGCCAAATAATTAGCGCCGGCTTATTGCAAGAATTATGTAAATATGTCAAAATGGAATTAATTATAATTTATGGAGGTAAGAGTTATGAACTTCGTGATCGGGCTTATAGCTATCCTGGAAGCTGTTGTCATTGTTGCGTTGATCGTATATCTGATCCGTAATAAACAGCAGATGGGGGTATTCATCGAACAGGCGCAGAAGATCAAAAAGCGCAGGATAGATCTGGATGATATCGGTATCACCACAAAGGACCGCGACCAGATCATAATGGCTGACGCCATAAACGCCATCAAGAACAACATGCAGACATTCCTGGAGGCGACGAAGGGCAATGTTGTTATCCTTTCCGACGCCATCAGCGATCTTTCAAGCGGCGCGGGGCAGAATGAAGAGGGCAGCACTAAGATTTCCGAGAGCCTTACCGAAGTGGTAAGCAGGATAGGCGAGCAGACCGACCTTCTGCGTTCCTGCCTAAACCTGATAGAAGATAATAACACGGCTCTTACAGAGATAGACAGCGCTGTCAACAATATCAGCGATCTGTTAAACGAATCTGCAGACAGCTGCAAGAGCGGCGTGGGCAGCCTTGAAAAATATGAGTCCAACATGAAATCCGTCTCCGAAAATCTTTCACGGAGCGAAGCGATCCTGGAAGAATTCAGCCAGAAGATCGGCGAGATCAACGAGATCAGCAATTTCATCATCGATATCAGCGAATCACTAAATCTCCTTGCATTAAACGCATCCATAGAAGCAGCGCGTGTCGGCGCAGCCGGCGTGGGCTTTACCGTTGTGGCAAAAGAAATGAGCGTCATGAGCGAAAAGACCCAGGAAGGCATAGGAAATATCAATGCAATCCTGGAAAGCATCATATCCAGCAGTAAGCAGGTAAATGAATGCATAAACGAATGTGTCACCGTCTTTGAACAGAGCAATAAGGATTTTGATGATGTCAGCGCATCCTTCAGGGTGATCGACAAACAGTCCGGAGTCATAAATGACAGGATGGTAGACATTACGCACAAGGTGGACAAGATCACAGATAATTCCAGAGTGACGAAAGAACGTGCCCAGGAGGCTTTCCATGCATCGGAGGATATCAAGGGCGGCACGGGCGAGATAGCTGATATTTCCGAACTGACCAGCAGCAATTCCAGGAAGATAAGCGAGAATGTGGGCGCTCTGGATTCCATGCTCAAGGATATACAGCTGCTGCTCAGACAGTTCGTTACTTCGGTCCAGCCTGTAGGAAAATCCTCGAGAAAGATAAAGATAGGCGTGTTCTGCATACTTGATAACGATTTCTGGTACAGCGTAAGACGCGGCGCCATCTATGCACAGAAAGAGCTGGAGCCCTTTAATGCTGAAGTCAGATACATCCCCTATACCACCTGGGATAAGGTTGACGCCGAAATGGCAAAAGAAGCGGAGAAGATGTTAAGTGAAGGTTTTGACGGCTTTATCTTCCCGGGCTTTATGCAGCATGCCTGCGAAGTATTCGACAGAGCCATCAGATCCGGCAAAAAGATATACTGCTTCAACTGTGACTGTGCTCCCGATCATAAGAGAACGGCGGTTTTCCAGCCGGATGTTAAGGAAGCGGGCATGATAGCAGCCAGGTCCATGGACAAAGAGCTGCGTGGAAACGGCAAAGTAGTCATATTACAGGGTGATCCCAAGGTGCAGGTAAACCTTTACCGCTGCGAAGGCTTCAAAGAGCAGCTGGCACATTCAAAGGGCATTAAGATAGTTGATACCGTCTTTGTTGAGGATAACGAAGATGACACCTATAAAAAGACCGCCGAAGCCCTCAGGAAATATCCCGATATCAACGGCATGTTCATCACCACCGGTATGCCTCTGGCTGCGGCTGCGGCCATCGAAGATTCCGGAAAGAACGTATCGCTGGTGGTATTCGACCATTCGGAGGAGATATTCAGGTACATCAGGAAGGGCGTGATATCTGCGGCTATAGGCCAGGATCCCTTCGGCCAGGGCCACGACCCCATCGTATGGATGTTCAATTCCATCGTAAAGGGAGAGGCCCTTCCCGCCGAGATAATGAAGTGCCGCGCCAATGTGGTAGATAAGAACAATGTAGACAGTCTGGTAGGCGTATAACGCAGCTCATAAGCACTGTACAGGATGACAAAAGATCCCGCTGCAAAAGCGGGATCTTTTATGTAAAAAAGTATGAGGGAAAAATATATATGTGGCCGGATGATCAGATCATCAGCTCATATATCTTTGTGCAGTCGTCTTCGTTTAAGGTCACGAAGCCGGAGATGGAACCGTCTCTGCCGTTTCCGCGGCAAAGCACTTCCACAAGCTTGGGGATATCCTCCTTTTTGGCGCCCAGCTCTTCAAAGTTTTTGGGCATGCCTATGGAGATAAAGAACTGCCGGAGCTTTTCGATTCCTTCCATGGCGGTAGCCCTGGGATTCGCAAAATCCATCTGGCAGCCCCATACGCGTACAGCCACCTGGGCAAAGCGCATCACATCGTGATCGCAGACATAGGTGAATACAGCGGGAAGAGTGACAGCCAGACCTGCGCCGTGAGCGCAGTCATAAAGCGCCGAAAGCTCATGCTCGATATTATGGCTGTTCCAGTCCTGACTGCGTCCTACGCCGCAGGAATTATTGTGTGCCATCATGCCTGCCCACATGATATTTGCGCGGGCGTCGTAATTATTGGGATCCTTTATAACTCTGGGACCTTCATGGACCATGGTAAGGAGCAGACCTTCGATTAGACGGTCGGTTACCTCAACCTCCTTTGAATTGGTCAGATAGCGCTCATAAAGATGAGCCATTATATCCGTGATGCCTGCTGCAGTCTGGTGGGGCGGGAGCGACTGGGTGAGAGCGGGATTCAGGATGGAGAATCTGGGACGGATGGCGTCGCCGCTGGCTCCGCGCTTGAACATCCCTTCTTCCTTTGTGATAACGCTGTCGGGGCTGCCTTCGCTGCCTGCAGCTGCTATGGTAAGAACTGTTCCTACGGGGAGAGCCTCAGTGATGCGCTTTCCGCAGTAGAAATCCCAGAAATCACCGTCATATACTGTACCAGCGGCGATGGCTTTTGATGAATCGATAACGCTGCCTCCGCCAACAGCCAGGATAAAATCTATCTTTTCGTTACGGCAGATATCTATGCCCTGATATACCAGACCGCTGCGGGGATTGGGCTGTACGCCGCCCAGCTTAACATAGCTTATGCCTGATTTATCAAGTGAGGCGCATACGCGGTCTAAAAGACCGGAGCGTACGGCGCTGCCTCCGCCATAGTGGATCAGCACCTTGCTGCCGCCGTGCTTTAAAACATATTCGCCGCATTCATTTTCGCGGTCCTTACCGAATACGAACTCTGTAGGGCTGTAGAAATTGAAATTCTCCATTATTATCCTCCTTGATGATATGCGGGTTAAACATTACCCGTTGCTGTTTTGAAATAACGATCGCTGATGAAATGAAATTAGCATATTTGAAAAAGCTATTCAACAGCGCCGGGCACATCTTGGAGATATGTTCAATAATTTTAAGGGATAATTCCAGTTTTGTATTAAGATATAAAGACATGAGCCGGTCGCGTTGCAGACGGCCGGCTCATAAAGAGGGTATATGATTTTTTGGGGTGGCATATTAACTTGCTAAAACTTTTTGATGTTTGCTCTGATAGCCGTTTTCGTACAGGGAGAAGATGCGGTTTAATTCGGCTTCTTCGATCCCGATACGGCTTGCTAAGTCGTATACGAAATTGCATTCGGATTCATCAAAAAGATGATCGGCGTACATAACATCCAGGATCTCGAAGAGTATCCTTTTCTTCTGGGGAGCCGTGAGTGATTCAAAATATGCGGTAAGTGCTTCCATACTTACGCTGCTGTCATCGGGACAGTCATTGTTGTGCAGCTCACTGTTGTTTACGGCCCTGCTGTATCTGCGCAGCAGTTCTTTTTCTTCTTCAACTACGATGCCGTTTGCCTTGGCAGCCTTTACAGCCAGCATCAGGAAATTCTCAGTGTCAAAATAGATCTTATTGTTCATCGGATTTTCCTCCCTTCCCGTGATTTGACCGGTCACATCCGTACTGTTCTGTCATGCAGGTAATTTCTTTTTCAGCTTTATACCAGGATGTTAACATGCTGTAAGTAAACATTCCAGCAACAGGGCTTTCCAAAATTGCTCTTATTTATTGCGCTTTGGCGACACCCAATGGCAGATACGTTTAGAATAGTGGCGATTTATGGCTTTTTGTGGTAATATTTAGCGGTAGTGTGTCCGGGGAACCGTGAGTGCAGTTTTGTTGTTTACGGCGGGAGCAGACAGCTTCGCGCCGATACCAAAGTTAAACTGGGCACAAAGAAGTATACCTGGACCGGCAGCCCCATCATTCCGGCAAAGGACAGCTACAGCCTTATACTTAACGGACAGACCCTGACAGAAGGTACAGACTACAGCGTAAGCTTTGAGGATAATGTGGAGCCGGGTAAAGCCACCATCATCTTTACAGCCATCGATGATAATGAAAAAGGCTATGCCGGCAGCAAGACCGCAAACTTCAATATAGTCAAAGGCCGTGAACTGAAGGCGGACGACGGATTCAGCTTTGAATGTTCTGCAGCTGCTCCATATGCAAAGGGCGGCGCAAAGCCTGCAGTCATTGTAAGGGACGGTGAGGAAGAGCTGATAAACGGCGTGGATTACGTCGTAACCTACAGTAAGAATACAAAGGTAACTGAAAGCGCCACTGCTGTTGCAATTGTAAAGGGCAAAGGAAAGTATAAGGGCAGCGTAAAGCTGTATTTTGCAGTGACAAAGCAGGACATCGCAAGCCTTTCCGGAAACATCATCGTAACCGATAAGAGTGAATCGAAGAAAGGCTACCGGAAACCTTCGATCAGGATCATGGACGTGAACGGAAAGAAGCTTAAATCCGGAACGGATTACGAGATCGATGCACAGAGCTATGTAGTCACGGATCCCTTCGGTAATGTGAGAAAGCAGGATGAGGCAAAGTCCGGTGATACCGTCACCGTAACGATCCTTGGAAAGGGAAAGAATTACGAGGGCAGCATAAATGTAAGTTACCGCTATATCAAGGCATCTCAGCAGCTGGGCAGGGTAAAGGCCATGAAGCTTGCATCGAAGAGTTTCAACGGTCGTGAGATAACGCTGGGCCGTAAGGACCTTTGCAATATCCTTTATACCGGCAGCAATAAGAATCCCGTATACCTTGAACCCGGTAAGGACTTCATCGTGGAAAGCTACGAGAACAATACAAAGACAGGTACCGCAAAGGTGACCCTCAGGGGCGTCGGAGACTGGGGCGGAACAAAGACTTTAAGCTTTAAGATAACACCGAAGAAATAAAATATACCGGAATGCGGCGGCTTGAAAAAGCCGCCGTGTTTTATGAAAAACAGAAACATAAAGTACTGACATACAGCATAAAATAAGATATAATACTATCTGAGCCGGAAATGGGACGGCAGGCATATCGGAAGGAGTTACAGCGAAAAAAGGTGAAGAAACCGGTAAAGTATATAGCAGCTTTTTTTGCTCTGGCTCTTTTTTTGTTACTGATATTGTATCTTGCAGCAAAGATACCGCGGGAGATGATAAGGGATAACTGCCTGGCCTCTGCGGAATATTTAAATGCGCTGGATCTTTTCGGCTACGGTATCGAGGGTGTGGAAGCCAGCAAGAATGACCATTATGCAGATTCTGTCCTGTTGAATATCGGCTGGAACTTTGATGAAACCTATACATTGCGGTCCATAATGCTCGCGGCCTATTATTATTCGCCTGAGAATTATGAGAACGGTAACTTCCTGGCTACAGTACGTGATGGTATGGGAGCTAACCAGCAATATCTGCGTTACTGGCATGGATCGCTGTCTATTGTACGTCCGCTGCTTGTCATAATGCCTGTGCAGGGAATCTATATCCTTGATGCGGTTGTACTGGCATTACTTTTTGCGGCGCTGCTTATCAGACTGATCCGAAAGCGTGAGTATACTGCTGCTCTTAGCCTGAGCCTGGCGCTTGCTGCTACAGCCTGGTGGACTGTTCCGTTTTCGCTTGAGTATACCTGGGTATGCATGATAGTTCTGGCTGCCTGTCTTATTGCGATACGGCTTTCGGAAGAGGAGCGGGAGGAACGCTACGGCCTTTTCTTTCTGCTTCTGGGGATGGTAACAAATTACCTTGATTTCCTTACATCGGAAACCCTGACCCTGACTATGCCGCTGCTTTTATTGCTTTGGCTGGAACGGAAAAAGAAAAGCAGCTTTAAAAATGTGCTGAAAGCTGCTGCCTTATGGCTTGCCGGTTATGCGGGAATGTGGGTACTGAAATGGATTCTTACGGGCGTCGTATTCGGAGAGAACCCTATGCCCTATGTTATGGGGCATATCGAGCAGCGTTTGGGTGGAAACATCCGCGGAAACGTCCTAAGCGAGAGCCTTCCGGTTTTCATGCTTGCAGCACTGTACAGAAATATATCGTCCCTGCTTCCTTTCGGATTTGGCGCGGTAGGAACGATAGCGGCGGCAGTGCTGCTGGTTGCTGTTATTGTGTTTGTTATACTGTATCATCGGAAGGATTATGACAGGAATCGGATCCTTTTAATGGCAATGTTTGCGTTACTGCCTTTTGTACGGATTTTGGTATTACATAACCATGCATATATACACAGCTTTTTTGTATTCAGAGCCCTTGCTGCCACGGTAATGGCAGGGGTGCTGATCCTGGGAGAGATTACGGGGCCGGACCCGTTTAGGAGGAAACATGGAAGTACGTCCTGAGGTTACGGTGATCCTGCCTTGCAGGAATGAGGAAACAACTGTGGGAGCCTGCATTGATGAGGCGCGGGAGGTCCTTAAATGTATGGGACGAAACGGGGAGATCCTGGTGGTGGATAATGCCTCAGTGGATGCTTCGGCTAAGATAGCCAAGAGCCACGGGGCACGGCTGATCCGTGAGCCGGCGCCGGGCTACGGGAATGCGCTGCGGGCAGGTATTGCAGCAGCAAACGGTGATTTCCTGTTGATTGCAGACAGCGATACAACTTATGACATGAGTGATATGGCTAAGCTGTACAGGCGTTTAAAAAGCGGCAGATACGATCTGGTGATCGGTAACCGTTTTGCAGGCGGTATCGAAGCCGGTGCAATGCCTGTTTCACATATAGTCGGTGGAAGATTCTTATCCGCCCTGGCAAGGTTACGTTTTCATTCAAAAGTCCGGGACTTTCATTGCGGCCTGCGGGGACTGTCCCGCAGGGCAGCAGAGTGCCTGGAATTAAAAACAGAAGGTATGGAATTTGCAACCGAGATGATCGCGCAGGCGCAGGCAGGCGGGATGCGGATCGGGCAGGTTCCGGTAAGCCTTAAAAAGAGTCGTTTTCCCAGAAGCTCAAAGCTTCGGACGATCCGGGACGGTTTCCGGCATCTCGGATACATCATTAAAGGAGAACGCTGAAACCGGTTTATCATAATACTTGCAGTCGGGCTGCTTTCAAAAGGTAACGCAGACTGCGTATCATTAAAGAGAAGGAGTAAACAGTATGAAGATGACGTGGATGCAGAAAAAAACATGGAAAAGAGTCTTCGGCTGGCTGATGACGATGGTATTGCTTTTTGGTACCATTCCGGTCAATGCAGCAGAACCGGATACGGATCCCTATGTATCGGAAGGGGAGGAACCGGAGACGGACGAACAGGAAGGGGAAGGAAGCCTGTCGAATAACAGTATCGGAGACTATACCGAGCGCGATGATTATCTGGAAGGGCTGGATGACGTTATAGAAGAAGCCGAACAGATGGGAGAACCGGATAAGGCGAGCGGTGAGTATACCATAACCTATGTACTTGAGAATGGTGTGACCCTTGCAGAAAGTGCGGAGGAAACCATTGCAGCATTAGGAAATGAGCGTATCAGCATAAGTGAAAATGTGGTAAAGCAGACCTTTGTAAGTAATTCTGAGGATGAACTGGCTCCGCTGGTATATCACAGATTTGGTTACATGACTAAGGATCCCTATGCCTGGAAGCTGACCTATACGGAGACTTATACCTATGAAGAATCAGGCGGTGAGACAGCGATCGGCTACCGTGACGTAACAGCGTATTTTGCCTCTACAGCGAAGGTAAAAGAGGTACAGAACTACGCTTCCGGCGGAAACATATGGCTTTACCCCAACTGGATGACGGGAGTTTATTCTGTGAGCTGGAATGCTGCAAGCTTCGATCCCGAAAACGGGGAAGATCTGGAAGCAGACAGAAACCCGAACCTGGATCTGGTAAGCTATAAGACCGGAGATATACTTACCTTAAAGCCGGTAACTGCACAGGTACGCGGCTATGAATTTGCAGGATATGCATACAGCTGTGGCGATAAGGATGCACTTGCCGAAAAGGATGGCGAAAACTGGAAGATCGATACCAAAGAAATAGATGGTGATATCACTATCCGTGCCTGCTGGACCGGTAAAGCGATGGTTTCTGTTACCGGGATCGACAGTATCAGCTATACCTATGGTATTGGCGTAGAAGAGCAGCAAAAGATCTTTAATGAAAGTGCAGTTATTGAAGTAACAAGCGAGAAAGAACTGAGCGAGGAAGAAAAAGCTGCGATCCTGGAACGTGCCCGGAGCGGTGCCGTATGGTTTATTGCTGACAGATATGTCACAAAAACACAGGACGGTACAGAAACAACAGAGCGTATAGATAATCCTGATGCGGTTGTTTCGGAAAATACTACCGTTGCCGATCTGAGAAACAACGCTGTCTGGACGGAAGTCGAATTGGACAGTAAGAAATTGGATGCCGGTGACTATTATGTGGTACTGGCTTTTGATGAGAGCCGTATCGTATCGGTGAATGCACTGATCGGTGCCGGAACGGTCTGCAGGGGAGAGGCAAGCATTGCGAAAAAGCGGCTTGAACTCAGGCTTTATGACATAACCGGCACAAGCGACCATATAAGCATTCCGTTTGAGGAGCCTACGGAGGGGCTTGATGAATTTGGCAAAATAAGGAAAATCCCCCAGCCGTTTATGCCCTCAGAGCTGCTTTCGGCAAAAGTATTTGATGCTGATACAGGTGAATTCTATGCCGATCTGGAAGAGTTTTCCCTTATGAGTGAAGAAAGCTCTTTGCGTGTATATCTTTGGGGAGACAGCTGTCCCCTGTCGGAGACTCCACGGGCAAACCCGGGTATCCGGTTCAGCATCTCTCTTAATGCGATCCGTGACGATCAGGTAAAGATGGTGGATCTGCAGGGCAATGTACTGAATAATTCTAACTTCACCGCTGACAAGAGCAGCAACAATGTAGATATATCTACTTATGTGAAAGAAGATCTGCAGCTGAAAGATCCATACTATTCCGATGAGTTTTATTTCCCGACGGATGAGTTTATCAATACGGCAACGGAAAAGGATTTTACGGAGGCATTTATCAATGTGTACATGGGTGAGAAGCTGATACAGGACTATCAGAACATGTGCATTGCTCTGGTTCCGGCAAGCTATGCTGCAACAGCGGAAGAGAGGACGAAGGAATTTGAGAGGATCTTTGCGGAAGACTTAAGCGTTTCCGAGCAGTTGAAAGCTATTGCTGCAAAGAACCCGGAGGATCTGTATGCGAATAAAAAGATCTATGTGGCGGTATCACATAATTCACTTGGGACTTCATCTGCCGGGCAAAACGATTATTACCTTCAGATACGGAAACAGCCGGTAATCTTCACCAACGCGGAAGAGATCAAGGGGCTCAAGGGAAAAGGTATCATCAGAGAATACGGAGGTGTGAACCGATACGGTGGCTATGATGGCAGAGTGAATATCGGTATAATCGACAAAGATGGGCGGCCGATCCTGAAAGAATCGGGGATGGTTAAAGAAGTTGAAGATTATTCTGCATCCTATTCCTGGGCGGGGAATGATTACCGGGCTGAAAATTTGCAGTCCGTGTCCGGCTGGCTGAACGGTACTTATAGATCGTATATGGGAATCAAGCTCGGGAAGTA
>CAMVRS010000148.1 GCA_947169935.1 uncultured Lachnospiraceae bacterium | reverse complement strand
ATCGCAGTGCCTACCGATGTTACGGAAGTGGAGCGCAGGGCTTTCCTTGACCTGATAAGAGACAGCAATGTTAAGGCGAAACGTGTACTGGTGGTTGAGAAAGCCATTGCCGACGGCCTTGGCATGGATATAGACGTAAAGACCTCCCGCGGCGTACTTGTTATCAATGTAGGGTACGATACCACGGAGATCACGCTTTTATCCTTGGGCGGTATAGTACTGAGCCGCCTCATCAAGGTGGGAGGCAGCAAATTTGATGAGGATATCAAAAGCGCTGTCCGCAGGGAGTATAACCTGGTAATAGGTTCAAAGACAGCGGAAAAACTCAAGATAGCAATGCGCGAAGCAGAAAACAAGAGGACAAACGCCGTTGTATACGGTATGGACCTGATAAACGGCCTGCCCGTGCAGAAGGCGATATCCACCGAGCTGATCATGGAATCCCTTCAGGAGCATTTCGACATGATAGTGGACAATATCCGCCAGATACTGGAACGTACCCCGCCCGAATTGGGCGCGGACATCTTCCGTCACGGTATATATCTTACCGGCGGTGCCAGCCAGGTAGGACATCTTTCCGAGCTCATCAGGGTCAGCACAGGCATACGCGTTAACAGCATCGTAGAGCCTATTTCTTCCGTTGTAAGAGGGCTGCATACCATTATCCATGATGCACGTTTTGCATCTCTTGCAACAGAAAACGGGAAGTAAATATGTGCCCGGTAGTCAAGCAAAAAGAAGAACCCAGGAAGATACCGCCTAAGTATCTTCTGCTTATTTTCACCGTATTATGTATAGGACTTATGGTGTTTACCTTTACGCGCCAGATCCCCCTGACGGTGGCAGAGGATGCGGCAGGCGTGCTCATAGTGCCTTTTCAGAAGGGCATCACGGATGTGGGTAGCGCGATGGTCGCTTTTGTGGCAGAACAGCACACCATCGAAGAGCTAAAAGAAGAGAACCGTCTTCTCCAGGAGGAGATAGACGAGCTCAACCGCCAGAATGCCCAGCTTTTGCAGGACGGCTATGAACTGGCCGATCTGCGTGCATTATATGAACTGGACAACAGCTATTCCCAGTACGAAAAGACCGGCGCCACCATCATAGCAGCCGGCAGCGGCAACAGGTTCAATTCATTTATCATCGACAAAGGCCGGGACGACGGCATCGAGCGTGATATGAATGTTATTGCCGGCACAGGACTTGTAGGCATCGTTACCGACGTAGGAAAAAACTGGGCCAGGGTCAATACCATCATTTCCAACGGGACCAATGTCAGTGCCTCTGTGCTGCACAGCCAGGATAACCTTATAGTCAGCGGGGATATGGAACTGATGCAGCAGGGCCGTATCAGATATACCCAGCTTTCCGATAAGGATAAGAGTGTACGTCCGGGCGATAAGATAGTGACTTCGAATATAAGCGACAAGTATCTGCCCGGCATACTGATAGGTTATATCTCAACGGTTGATACGGATTCAAACCAGCTTACCTATTCCGGACAGATCGAGCCTATTGTTGATTTTGACCATCTGAGTTATGTACTGATCATCTTGCAGAAAAAAGAAACACTGGAGGATTAAATGACTGTTAAAAGGATCCTCACCGGAATAGTTGCCGTATTTCTCTTTTTTCTGATACAGAGCAGTGTGTTTAAGCATCTGGCTTATATCGGAGCTTTGCCCAATCTGCTCCTTATATTGACCGTCAGCTACGGTTATCTGAGGGGCGAACAGTCAGCCATGATAGTGGGCTTTTTTTCCGGACTTCTGCTGGATATATTCGGTATGAACGTTTTGGGGCTTTACGCCCTTATCTATGTATATCTGGGTTATCTTGCCGGAACATGCCACACCTGGTATGAACCCGTGGACTTCCGCATCCCGCTGGCTATGATCTTTGCAGGCGATCTTTGTGTATTGCTGCTGGAATTTGTGCTTTTCTTTGTGCTGAACGGAGACTTCGGTTTCCGCTATTATCTTACAGGAAAAGCCCTGCCGGAACTGGCAGCGACCATGATACTTTCAATACCCGTCTATCCCCTGCTTTTGTGGATAGAAGAGCGCTTTGTAAATGTTGATCCGGCAGAAAAGAAAAAGAAAGAAGACTGGAACGTGGCCGATCTGGCAGAAGCCGAACGTAAGGATGGCATCAGTTAAATGCTTATACAGATCATAAAAGAAAAAATAAGGGATTTTTTCGAAGCAAGGTACCTTATACCGTATCTTGCCCTTATTGTCGTTATGTGCATACTGATAGGCAGGATCTTCAATCTCCAGATAGTCAGGGGCAGCGATTTTCAGGAAGAATTCCAGCTGCTGAGCGAAAAAGATCTGCGCATACCCGGTGTACGCGGCAATATATATGACCGCAACGGCGTATTGCTTGCTTATAACGAACTGGCTTATTCCGTTACGATCACCGACACGATAGAATCGGGCAACGGTAAAAACGAAAAGCTCAACAATATCATAATCAACATGGTCAGGCTCATCGAAAAGAACGGCGATGAGGTGATCAGCGATTTCGGCATATACGTTGATGAGGATAATAATTTCTGCTTTGCCTATGAAGGCACCGCCAAACAGCGCTTTCTTGCAGATATCTACGGCCGCAGGAATGTAAATGAGCTGCTTTACGCCGAGCGCAACGCCAACCCCGACGAAGTCATGGAATACCTTTCTGCCGACAAGAAATTCGGTATAGGCAGTTACGCCAGCAACGGTGAAAAGAATACCGGCTTTTTCCCGATGATGGGCTTCACAAAAAAAGAGATACTGCAGATAGCCATAATACGTTATCAGTTAAGCCTTAATTCGTACCAGAAATATATCGCGACCACGGTTGCTACCGATGTTTCGGAAAAGACCGTCGCCTATATCATGGAGCACTCCGATACACTGCAGGGCGTGAGCATAGTAGAGGATGCCGTCCGCAGATACAATCATGCTCTGTATTTTTCGCATGTCATAGGTTATACAGGACGCATCTCGCCTGCCGAATACGAGGAATATTCCGCCCTGAGTGACAATTATGATACCAGTGATTTTGTCGGCAAAACAGGCATAGAGTATTCGATGGAATCACAGCTCCAGGGCAGGAAAGGATCGGAGACAGTCTTTGTAGATAAACTGGGACGCGTTATAGAAAGCAAAGACCTTACCGTGCCCATTGCCGGTAATGATGTATATCTGACCATCGATGCGGATCTTCAGATGGCGGTCTATCATTTGCTGGAACAGAAGATAGCAGGTATACTTGTCAGCCATCTGGTGGATGCGAAATACCTGGAACAGAAGGGCCGTGACAGAAAGATCCCTATCTATGATGTATACGCCGCCCTGTACGGAAACAATGTCATAGATCTTAAACATATGTCCCAGCCTTACGCCGGCGAAAACGAGAAGGCTGTATATTCGGCTTTCCTGATCAAGCAGGCAGAGGTGCTGGACAGACTTCGAACGGAAATGTCCGAATCCACAACGGTATACCACGATCTTTCCGACGAGCTTAAGGAATATGAGAGTTTTATCATATCCATGCTTTCTTCGGATAATTACGGTATCATCAAGGCAGATGAAATAGATGAAGCAGACGAGACCTACCTTAAATGGAGGATCCATGAGACCATCTGCATCAGGGATTATCTTATGTACTGCATATCAAAGCAGTGGATCGATACGACAAAGCTGTCACTTACCTCCCAATACGCCGACGCCGATGAGATATACGCGGCTATTGTAAACTATACAATAGACAGACTGGAATATAATACGGATTTTTCGAAAAAGCTTTTCAAATATATGCTTCAGCAGGACCGTATCAACGGCCGCCAGAGCTGTCTGATACTCTGGGAGCAGGATGTCATACAGGCTGACGAATCCACGATCAACGCGTTGAAAGTCGGAGCCATCAGTTCATATACCTTTATCTACGACCTGATAGAGAACTTAAGGATAACCCCTTCACAGCTGGGACTTGAGCCCTGTTCCGGGTCTGCCGTTATCAATGATGTAAATACAGGAGAAGTACTGGCGCTGGTATCATATCCGGGCTACGATAATAACAGGCTGGCAAACAATGCGGATTCCTCTTATCTGGCAAAGCTTACCCAGGACAAGTCCAGACCTCTCTGGAACAATGCAACCCAGCAGCGCACGGCTCCCGGATCCTGTTTCAAGCCCGTAACCAGCGTAGCAGGCGTTCAGGAAGGCGTTATAACCACCAGTTCCATCATCAAGTGCGACGGTATCTTTACCAAGCTGGATAAGCCCCATAAATGCTGGGTATCCCCGGGAGCCCACGGCAACCTTACGCTTTCGGAAGCAATACAGCATTCCTGCAACTGCTATTATTATGAAGTAGGTTACAGACTGGCAAATGACGGAAGCGGATATAATGATCACGTCGGTATAGAAAAAATACAGAAATATGCGCAGATGTTCGGTCTGGGTGATAAAACCGGCGTAGAGGTGACGGAATCCGAATCCCAGATATCGGATAAACTCCCCGTAGACTCGGCTATAGGACAGGGAACCCACAACTACACGACCGTTGCGCTTTCCCGCTATATTTCCGCAGTTGCAAACAACGGTACCGTATATGACTTAAGCCTTATACATGAGATAAGAAGCGCCACGGATGACTGCGAGTACTATTTTGTGCCCAAGGTACACAATACCATCAGCCTTGACGACAGTCTGTGGGACGCCATACATACGGGACTCCGCAAAGTGGTGGAAGGGAAGTATTATTTCAAGGTCGAAGGCCTGGAAGCTGCCGGTAAGACCGGTACAGCGCAGGAAGCAAATAACAAGCCCAACCACGCGCTTTTTATAGGCTATGCGCCTTACAACGATCCCAAGATCGCCATAGCCATAAGAATAGCAAACGGTTATTCCTCGGATAATGCGGCGCAGACAGCCTGCGACTGCCTCAAGTATTACTTTGACATAGGCAACACCGAAGACCTTATCAACGGTACGGCGTCCGATGCAGCCACCACCACAGGAGGTGACTGATCCGTGAAGCAGAAGTTAAGGATAAAAGATTTCGATTTTAAACTGCTTATACTTGTTGTGGCTACGACCATACTTGGCATAATGGCCATAGGAAGCGCAAAAGAGAGCCTCCAGTCACGCCAGATCATGGGTATGATGATAGGACTGTTTATAATGTTCGTAATTGCCTTTACGGATTACGGCCTTATCTTAAAGCTGTACTGGCCCATTTACATAGCAAACATAGGGCTTTTGCTCATGGTGCAGTTCTTTGGCGATTCCTCAAACAACGCCCAGCGCTGGATAGAGATAGCCGGTATACGATTCCAGCCCTCGGAGAGTGCAAAAATTCTGTTGATACTTTTTTATGCACAGTTTATAATGAAACGCAGGGAAAAATTGAATACTTTGCGCAATATCATAACCATGGTCCTGCTGGTATTACCTGTATTCATACTGATCTATAAGCAGCCGGACCTTTCCACCAGTATCATGGTCATTATATTATTCGCCATGGTGCTGTATGTAGGCGGTATCAGCCATAAGGTCATACTGGGCACGCTGGCGGTGATAATCCCCGTTGCGGTGATAGCCCTTTTCCTGATACTGCAGCCCGACCAGACCATAGTCGAGGATTATCAGCAGGCAAGAATACTGGCCTGGCTGGATCCCGAAAAGTATGCTCTGAGTACAGGTATGCAGCAGCAGAATTCCATTACAGCCATCGGATCCGGGCAGCTATGGGGCAAAGGCCTTAATAATGATGACGCCGGCTCCGTAAAGAGCGGTAATTATATCTCCGAACCCCAGACAGACTTTATCTTTGCTATTATAGGCGAGGAGATGGGCTTTGTAGGTTCGGCGGCAACGATAATACTTCTGATGCTCATAAGCGCGGAATGTTATCATGTAGGGACCAAATCCAGGGATCTGGCCGGACGCATAATCTGTTACGGCATGGGAGGACTGGTCTGTTTCCAGAGCTTTATCAATATAGGCGTTACCACGGGGCTTCTGCCCAATACGGGTCTGCCGCTGCCTTTTGTCAGTTACGGTCTGACTTCACTGGTGAGTCTGTATGCGGGGATGGGTTTTGTACTGAGCGTAGGTTTGAGACGGCCGCAGCCAAGGCCTGTGGGCACGGTTTCATTTGCAGAACTTATACAGGAAGATATGAACATAGATCGTCATATCTGAGATAATCAAAGATCGGGGGCTTAAGCATGAAGATCGCACTTATAGCGCATGATGCCAAGAAAAAACTGATGCAGAATTTCTGTATAGCATACCGCGGGATACTGTCAAAACACGAAGTATACGCGACAGGTACTACAGGCCGCCTTATAGAAGAGGTGACCAACCTTAACATACACAAATTCCTTGCCGGCAATCTGGGCGGAGAGCAGCAGATAGGCATACAGATAGAGCATAACCAGATAGATATGGTCATCTTTCTTCGCGACCCCTTAAATCCCATGACTCACGAAGTGGACGCCAGCAATATGCTGCGCCTGTGCGACATGCACAATATCCCTCTGGCTACCAATCTGGCCAGCGCGGAGCTTCTGATCAAATCTTTGGAACGCGGGGAATTAGAGTGGCGTGAAGTGGTCAACAAACAGTAAAAGATGCGTATGCGCTTTGCTCTGCAGCCTGATCCTTGCGGGCTGCGGCGAAGAAAGCCTTCCGCTGCCTTATGGCAGTATGGATAATAACAATTATTCGCTTGGTGATCTTAAAGAACAGACCACCATCCCTCTTTTTGCGCGGGATCTGTGCGCAGCAGCTTCAGATATAACCGAAAACAGCACCACAAATACCGGCAGCTTAAAAAGCGCCTGTGTATATGATGTTGACGACAAAAAGGTGCTTTATTCCTATAACGCCAATGAGCATCTGGATCCGGCGTCCCTTACCAAACTTATGACGGTGCTCCTCACTTTTGAAAACTGCCCGGATCTGGACCAGAAGATCACAGTGGGAGCGGTATCTATAAAGGAGGACGGCGCATCGCTTTTCGGCCTTAAGGAAGGTGACAGGCTCACTATCAGGGATCTTTTGTATATCACCCTTTTGCCTTCCTCAAATGACGCCGCCCTGGCGCTGGCTTTATATATAGGCGGAAGCGAAGAGGCCTTCGCCGATATGATGAATGAACGCGCTCTGGCTCTTGGCGCCACAAATACCCATTTTGTGAATTCCCACGGACTTACAAATCCGGAGCATTACACCTGTTCATATGATCTGTATCTGATGTTCAATGCGCTGCTGGCTTATCCCGAGTTCCTGGAGATAATACAGACTCCGACCCGCACCATAGAATATATGTCTGCAGACGGCAGCTTAAATACAAAAAATGCAAAGACCACAAACCAGTACGTAAACGGAGCGGTAAGCCAGCCTTCAAAAGTCACTGTTATCGGCGGAAAAACAGGCTCTACAAACGCTGCCGGCAAGTGCATCATACTTTATACCAGATCAGGCGCGGGAAAGCCCTATATCGTAGTGGTTATGGGCGCCGAGAATCCCGAAAAGCTTTATGAGACAGTCAACAGACTATGCAATGATGTGATATAATCACCAAAAGCAGAGGTGTATTTTTTGGCTTGTGTAATCAGCACTTTTGGGGTATAATCAATATTACAAAAACAAAGTAAATCGGAGGGCAAGTCCAATGATACAGTTGATAGTAGGCAACGAAGGTAAAGGCAAGACCAAGGAAATGCTGGAGCGTGTAAATAAAGAGATAAAAGAGGCCAGCGGCAATATCGTTTATCTTGATAAAAACACCAAGCACATGTATGAACTGAACAATAAAATACGTCTTGTAAGCGTTTCCGATTTTTCTTTCACCAACAGCGATGAATTCTATGGCTTTATCTGCGGCATCATCTCGCAGGATCACGATCTTGAACAGCTCTATTTCGATAATTTCAAAAGACTGGCCTGTGTTGAAAACGACGGGCTTGAGGCTGTTCTTACCAAATTTAACAAATTAAGCGAAGAAAGAAACATCAAGTTCTGCATCAGTATATCCGCATCTGCTGATCAGATACCTGAATCATTTAAAGAGCAGATAATTGTCTCTCTATAATTTTCATGGAGAAGGAAGGACTTAAGAGAGGGATTGATTTAAATTCAAGAAGGAGCAAGCTGATCTTCGTAGTATTGCTCCTTTTTTTTGCGTATGTGATATATCTGATAGCACAGTCTGCAGGACGCAGCACCGTAGCCAAATATCAGGTAAGAAGCGGGTCCCTGGCTCTTCACAATCTGTATACCGGCATAACCATCAGGGATGAACAGATCATCTACAGCAAAGATACCGGCTATGTTGCTTATTTTGCACGTGAAGGCGAGCACATGGGCGTCGGCGACACTGTTTATGCGGTTGATGAGACCGGCAGCCTGAATGAGCTGAGCAAAAACACCTCCGGAGAGAGCAGCTTAAGCGATACGGAACTCAGGGAACTGCGCTCGGAGATGGTAGATTTTTCTGCAAGCTTTGATGCGGGCAATTTCTATAAAAGCTACGATTTCCTTTATGATATAGACGGAAGCCTGCTGAGACTTGCCAATCTCAATATGATGCAGTCCATCACCGAAGTAGGCGGAGCCTATACAGCCGAGCTGGTCAAACTGCGTAAGGCTGATACCCCGGGATATATCGTTTATCATATCGACGGATATGAAAGCCTTTCCGCAAACGATATAAACCCCGACATCTTTTCAAGAGAGAATTACGAAAAGCAGCAGCTTACCAACAATTCCCTTGTAGGTATCGGCGATCCTGTATACAAACTGCTCACCTCCGAAAACTGGCAGCTGGTGATCCCCGTTGACAGCCAGCGTGCTTTTGAACTTAAGGAAGAGCAGTATGTAAAAGTAAGATTTCTTAAAGATCGTCAGGAATTATGGGCTTCGGTGGATCTTATCCCCGGCGATGCAGATACCATATATGTGGTTCTCGGTTTCAACTCCTGTATGATCAGCTATTGTACTGACAGATATCTGGATATAGAGCTGATCGAAAGTAACGAAGACGGTCTTAAGATCCCTGTTTCTTCCATAGCACACAAGGAATTCTTCCTGGTTCCCAAGGAATTTGTGCTGGAGGAACGTGACGACACCTGTAAGGTGCTGCTCAAGACCTTTACAGAAGACGGAAGCTCCTCCGAAGAGGAAATGTTCATAGAAATATATTCTGCAAATGAAGAATATTACTATGTGAGCGACCCCCGCATGGGTATAGGGGATTATCTTAAGAAACCGAATTCCATGGATGAATTCCCCATCAGCATGAAAGGCGAGCTGATAGGCGTTTATTACGTAAATAAGGGTTATGCGGACTTCCGGCAGATAAGCATATTATCGCAGAACGAAGAATATGCCATAGTTAAGCCCAATACTACTTACGGTCTGTCTGAATACGATTATATAGCCCTTGACGCATCAACACTTTTTGATGATGACTTTATTTTTGATAACGGAGTGGGACAATGAGTATGATTTCCGAAAATCTGGACAGAGTACAAAATGATATCAATTCCTCATGTATGAACGTGGGCCGCGATCCTTCCGAGGTGACCCTTATAGCCGTAAGCAAGACCAAACCTGTGGAGATGCTGAAGGCCGCTTACGATCACGGCTGCCGTAACTTCGGTGAGAATAAAGTGCAGGAGCTTACGGCAAAGATGCCTGCCCTGCCTGATGATATACGCTGGCATATGATAGGCCATCTGCAGACCAATAAGATTAAATATATAATCGGCAAAGTGGTGCTTATCCACAGCGTAGACAGCCTCAAACTGGCGCAGGCTATTAACGATCAGGCGGCAAAGGCCGGCTGCATACAGGATATACTGTTGGAAATGAACCTTGCCGATGAGGAAAGCAAGTTCGGAAGCGCAGATCCGGAAGTGAACAGACAGCTCATAAAAGATGTATCCACGCTTGAATATGTAAGGCTCTGCGGGCTTATGACTGTGGCCCCCTATGTGGAGGACCCCGAAGATAACCGCAAATATTTTAAGCAGTTGCACGATATGATCTACGGAGATATGCGTGAGTACTTCCCCGAAAAGCCCTTATTGTCAATGGGTATGAGCGGTGATTACAAAGTTGCCGTCGAAGAAGGCGCAACCCATGTACGTGTCGGAAGCAGTATTTTCGGAGAGCGGAATTACAATATCTGAGGTAAAAAAAACAATCAAATAAATTCTCAAAAGCCCTTTTGCCTGATGTAATTAATGGCCGAAGGGCTTTTTTGTCAAAAAGTAACCGTCGGCTTTCAGTAATATTTCATAAAATGCTTGACATAAGTTATGCGTAATGCTAATATACCAGAGTATGCCGCACGGTGAGGTATAAGTGATGCATAAGCATCCACCACAGACCGGCGAGTTTTGTGATAAGGAGGTGCAGACCATGTACGCAATTATTGCAACAGGTGG
>CAMVRS010000147.1 GCA_947169935.1 uncultured Lachnospiraceae bacterium | reverse complement strand
AATGGAGGCGATCCTCTGCGCCACAGCGCTTGTGGTGCCGGTTGCGGAGAATACAACCACCAGCACGCGCTTGCGCTCCGGCGGTTCCGTGCGGGGAGCCGTCGGCACCGCAGTCTGTGCGTTTTCTTCCGGCGCTTCACCGATCCCGGCGGGAGCTTGCGGCTTTTCAGCCGCTGGGAAAACCGGCGCAGTCTGCGGGAACGGCAAGGCCAAGGGCAGCAGCAGCGCCGGTAACCGGTGTATCAAAATCATAAAGGTTTTCACAGGTTTTCTCCTCATACCAGCCGGTGAAATTCCACCCTGCAGCAGTGAGCACACCAGGATCCTTTACTTTAAAGCCTTCACGCACGTTCTGCATATCAGGTGCGGTTCCGTGGCCGTTAGCATTAAAAGCAACCTGATATTTAGTAAGCATCTTATCGATCAGAACAGTTTTTGCAGTGGCACCATCTTTGTCAACTATCTGTAAACCGTTATCAGCTATCTTACCGCCATCCGGCTCGTATAGATCAACTGCATCGGACATGGTGATCTTACCGCCTACTAAAACAGCTCCCTTTACTCCTTCCGCTTTAAACTTACCGCCGTTGATAATAAGCTTACCGCTAAGAGAGAATAGAGCATACGACAACAACTCGCTTGTTGTTGAGCATACGTAGATATCTCCACCATTAATGGTGATATCACCGGAATACGATCCGATTCCCATGCCTTCAGACGTACTCTCTATCTTTCCGCCGTTTATGATCAGAGCTCCTTCCTGAACATAAATGCCGCTTGAGGAGGAATCAAGTTTCAGATCAGCATCGACCGTAAGTGTACCCTTCTTCTGGTAGATTGTATAAACGGTACCTGAAAGCTCAGCGCTTCCCTTTATCGTAAGATCCTGTTCCGTATAAATATATGCTTTTGTACTGCTGCTCACCTCATATGTCGAACCTATATCCGAAGCCTTAAGATCATTTAATGTAAGAGTCTTGGTGCCGTGGGAATAGCTTACCTTTCCGTTCCCAAGCACATCATCAGCATTACCGCCGGTCACCTGAGTATTTCCCACCCATACATCATAGGTTTCAAAGGACTTGAAGGTAACCATATATGCCGTGTTTCCGCTCTTGTCGACTATAGTCTGCCCTTGAACTTTACCTTCTTCAGGTTTAGCTATGTATACTTTATCCGGATTAAAAGCGATCTTACCTGTAGTACTTGTTATCTTGATAGCAGGACTGTTATCCGCCTCGCTGCCCACAGCCGTAACCGAGCCGGATTTTATCTCGATATCCGCTGCGCCGATGCCCCCACGATTCTGCGATGTCACCCCTGTCGTACGGGCGTAAACATCAGCATTGTCTATCGTCAGCTTTCCTCCAACTGACATTCCGTAGCCCGGGCTTATAGAGGTAACAGAGCAATCGGTAATATTCATGTCGCCCGCAACAGACAAAACAGAATTCTGTCCCTGCACATTTATAATACCGCTTTTTATATCAAGATTTCCGTTAACGACTATAGCTGCAAAAGGATAAGATGTCAGTTGTGAAATATCCAGATCACAGTCCAGGGTCAGCTTATGATTCTCCCCCTTATTCCATATAAAATTCGTTATGTCCTTACCGTTGGCTTTTGCCTCACCTTCAAGCGCAGCATTTCCCTTTATTGTAAGATCATCATCGCTCCAGATCCAGGCATTGACATTCGCGCCTTCAAACCCGGTAACATCTTTCAGGGTAAGTGTTTTCTTGGCAGGATCATACTTTGCTGATCCGCCTGTTAATCCGCCCAGATCATAAGCCCAGTTTTTGCTTACCCTGACACCGCCTACATATAAAGGGTATTTTTCAGACTTATCCTCTTCAATAACTACTTTAGTAACCTCATCACCGTTTTTGTCATAAATGGTTGAAAAAGAGCCCTTAAATATTGTTGCCTCAGCCGGAGTACTGATATAAAGCTTATTTCAATCTTTATATCATGATAGGTCCATACCGGATGTCCGCCTTTCTGGTCCGCACTTATCGTGGCTGTTACTTTACCATCATTTACTACCAGATCACCCCATCCTGCATCTATTGCTGTACCATATTCAGTGCCGGTCTTTTGTGCAGTGACCACTCCACCGTTTATCGTAACACCATCTATCGCATTAATAGCATATTTCGTGCTTGCTGCAGAAATAGTTCCTTCAGTAGTCAGGCTGCCGGATGTATATATTCCGTCAGTATTTCCTCCGGCGATAACAGAAGCATTTTTCGTAACGGTAATATTGCCGTATGAGTATATCGCAACTTTACTGCAGCCGACAATAGTTACATCTCCATCTATCGTAAGATTACTCGTGCTGCCTTTTACAAGGATACCGTATTGCGCCGGATTATACGCGTAAATATCACCCTTTATCGTAATGGATTGCTCAGCATATATGGCTGAATTATTATATTCTCCTGTAAATCCGGATACATTCTGAAAGGTAAGTGTGTTAATATAGGGATTATAAGATACTTTGTAATCAGTACCAAGCGCACCACCGATATCATTCATATTAGTGCTGGTAACCTGAACACCGCCGACCCAGATTTTATATAGCGTAGGATCTTCGGTGTCAGTCTCTTCAGGCGCTTCTTCATCGCCATCTCCGGATGTTTCTCCCTCTTCGGGAAACGCATCCTCTCCCGTTCCGTTTTCCGAAACAGCATCCTCAGATACCGCATCTTCTCCCGGAACTGCCTCTTCCTCCCCATCCGTGGGCTCCTCTGCCGGGGCTTCGGATACAGCATCCTCCCCCGCATCATCAGCCGCAAACACCGTAAATCCGGTATCTGCCAGCGTGCCGACGCACATTACTACCGTCAGCATCATTGCCAGTAACTTTTGTAGTTTTTTCATGATCCCCTCCTATTATTATTGGTATGAAAAAAACAATACTACAGCGTATATTCTACAACAAATCAACCGCTTGCGCAAGCTGACAAAAAGAGGTGCCGCAACGCCCGGTACGACACCTCTTTCCATCAAACAATATATTAACTCCCCCTATTTTACCTTCAGGCTTATCGTAACCGTCTTTCCGTCGATCCTGGCCGAAAGCTTGGTCTTGCCTTGTGACAGAGCTATTATGTTTCCGTTCTCGTCAACATAAGCTACTGCAGGTTTGCTGCTCTTGAATATGACGGGATGCTCGGCGATATTCAAGGATACAAAGCTAAGCTTTTGTTCGGTATTGGCCGTCATTTCTGCCGTATAATTGTATCCCTTCTTTCCGTTCCGGCTGATCCCGGCCGTATTGATCGAAGGATCCTCCACTGTTACGCTTATACGGTAAGTCGCAGTTCCCGATACTGCGGTAAGTTCCGCTTTACCGGTTCCCTTAGCTTCTATCTTGCCCTTCTTTGCATTCAGTACTGTAACCACCGAAGAATTGCTGCTCTGCCATTCCACCTTCTTAACGCCTTTAAGCTTTAGGGTCTTTTTGCTTCCTTCTATAAGGTGCATGGTCTTATGAGCTGCAGCGCTCTTCTCATTTACCTTAACCTTGAGATTGTATGCCTTACCGTTTACATATGCGGTAATGACTACACTGCCTTTACCCACCGCAGTGATATTTCCGCTCTGATCGATCGTGGCTATATCCGGTGACGGAGAGTAATAATATACTCCCAGCTCACTGTCTCCCGTAGAAAAGCCTGCATTACTGCTCTCTCCGGCCTCCAATGTAAGATTCTTTTTGCCGAATGCCGGCTGGGCTATGCTTATCTTTACGCTCTTGCCGCTTGAATTGCTGGTAAGGAATACATACTCTCCTGCGGAAGTAGCTTTCTTCGCAACTATAACACCCTTCTTCGAAACGGAAAGCTGCTTGCCGCTGCTCTTAAATCCGCAGTCCTTGCTGCTCTTCCAGAGGCTCTTGTCTATCGATCCCTTCTGTCCCTTCACAAAATGAAGCTCTGTTGTAAAGCTGTCCACGAACACAGTAGGATTCAGCGGTGAATCGCTGATCACCTCCTCTCCGGAAGGATCCGGCAGCTCTCCGTTCTTATCCCTTATAACGGCGGTGACACAATCGGGAGCAGTACTTGAATGTGAAGAATCTCCTTTAACATAATACCATACATAATAATATCCGGGATCCTGTCCGTAAGGAAGGGTCTTGCTGAAACTGCTTTCGGCAGGCGCCTTCTTTGTACTCTTACCTACAGCATAATACAGGTCTCCTCCGTCGGCTGATCCTGCAGTCACAAGTACCTGGGAATTCCAGTTATACTTAAGGTCCTTTGCTACAGGTGCTTTCTTTAATACAGCCTGGGGTTTCTCGTCTTTTTTATACGTTGCGCTAACCGTCACCGCCTTATTGGGCATTGTAAGGCTGGTAGTTGACGCCCCTTCATCCTCAAAGACAACATCATCCACACTTGTCCATTTATCAAATACCTGCCCGGCGGGTGCAGCAGATGCACTGATGGTTACACGCTCACCTTCCTCGTATTCACCGCTGCCTTCACCGTTCTCAACAGTAAGCCTGTACGCAGCGTTACGGATACGTACATAAATGGGAGTAGCCTCCACTCCGTTGTATTCGGATGTAGACGTAAGCCTGTAGTAAACCGTATATTCGCCGGCTTCCGTTCCCTCGGGGATTTCCTCGCTCCAGTCATTCATGTCCTCGCTGTATTCGAACTTTCCGCCTTTCGTTACGGTTCCGGGAACAAGGAGCTTCTGCGCCGACCCGGTATAACTTAATGCTGCTGCCGCAGGTGCAGTGTATTCAGGTGTCTTCAAACTGGTAAGCGTAAGTTTTACCCAGAATGTCACGTCATAGTTCTCACCCTTTATCCAGCAGGATACCATTACCCAGTCACTGGCTACGCCGGATTGGATCGCGAGCTCGATCTCTCCCTTTGCATTCACAAGGTAATCATTAAGTACCACGCCGTTGCAGATAGCTTCTTCCCACAGGTCATATCCTGTAGCGGCTCCTGCATCTGCCGGAAGCATGGATGCAATTGATATGCGGGGGGACTTATCATCCTTGCTGATATTACGGTTTATAGTTTCCAGAGTACGCATTGCTGCTTTCTGAATGCTGAAAGCAGCTCTTCCGCTTACGATATAATCTCCGCCTTCACGATCGGTGACCGTCACCGTTGCCGTATTATTACCCACTTTAATATTATTCGTGTACAGCAGGTTATACTCCATGGGACTTACAACTCCCGTTTCGGGATCATATACCTGTACATTGGGTTCCTGCGCACTGCCGTCCCAGATAGCTGTGGATACCGTGATCTCGGGTGCGGACAATTCCTTAGCACCTATGGTAAAGCTTCCGGAAGCCTCTCCGGTAAACGCCCCCTTACCTGTCACGATCACTTTTGCCGTACCTGCATGAACATTATCGCTGTAAGAAGATATGCTGTAATCGGTTCCGCTCTGCAGCACTTCTCCATCCAGCGTAACCTTAACTGCTGAAGCGGCAGGCTTTATCTGATCACCGTTAAAAGTATAGCTTCCATCCACTTCCACCAGCGCAGCTTCAATGTTTCTTGGTGTAACAGTCAGCTTACCGTCCGCATACTCAAATGCATAGTTAGATGTTACATCTGCTCCATCGGCATCCTTAACCTTTGCCCCGGAAGCGATCGTCTTGTTATTATCAAAATCTCCTTCTATCGTGATGGCGCTAAGTTCATGGCCTGAAGGGATGAATTCATATGCATTCACCGTCTCCATTTCCACCAGATCCAGCATAGAAGCCACAGGCTTTCCTGCTTCCACGGTCTGATCCAGAGCAATTACCTTTACCTGGAGAGGCAGGATATTTCCTCTTATATTCTCAGGCCATGCAGCCTCATCGATATAATAGTTTTCCGCGATCTCCTGCATACCGCTTTCAAGTGCCACATCCGTAACAGTAATGGGCTTATCGTTCCCCACTGCAGGATCCGCAAATTCACCCATAACAAAGCAGCCCAGAAAATCTTTATCCTGATCAAGGACTCCGTTCAGTACAACCGAACTCCAGTCAAGCTCTGCATTGATATCTGCATTGTATGTTTTATCATAGGCTTTTACGCTGGTGATGGTTATCTCTTTTCTGGCAATAGAGAACTCCGCACTGCCGCTGTATGCAGTCTCCCCTGCTTCAAATTCTACACTGACTACATAATTTCCCGCATTGGAAGGCTTTTCGTCTTTATCATATTCCGTTCCGTATACATCGATACCCGTATAGTGTATCTGAAGATTGCTCATACCTGTCTGGGAAGTGTATTTCGGGCCATCAAGTGTATCTCCGTAAGTGATCGAAGGCATGGTCACGTCAAGCGTTACCAGTGTCATTTCCTTTATGTTCACTTTAAAGGTCTTGGTCGCCTCTTTATAATTTTCATTACCGGCAGCCGTTACACTTATGGTGATCTCCCCGGTCTGTGTACCTGCAGTCAGTGTGCTGCCGCTTATACTGCAGCCTCTGTCCGTACCGCTTATGGCAAAACTCAGCTCTCCTATCGCGCCCGAAACTGCCGTAGTCAGATCCAGTGTACGGCCGGCCATAGCCTTGGTATCGCGTACGCTCATGGGATTCGCAGCTTTTCTGATCTCCAGGGTGCCGGCGTAAATATCATCCGCAGCTGCGGTAAAGTTTGAACCTGTCCCAACCTGCATTATAAGCTTGTAGGTTCCCACCGTGGCAGGCGCCTGGTCAGTCTGCTTTGAATCCTTTTCGTATATTATCCTGACCGATCCGCCACCGGTATACGGTGTCCTGAGTACAGGATTATTTACACTCTGAGCCTTACCGTTATAGTCACGTTTAATTGTGACCGGCAGATTATTTCCGTCTATCGCATAATAAGAAGCATCGGGCGTTGCCTTTGTAAGGCTCCATTTTAAGGTCTTAGTCCCGGTAAAGTTACCCATTCCGCTTAGCTTGGCAGAAACGTTGCCGACATCGGTAGCCGACTTTCCTTCAGTAACTTTATAATCCGTTCCTTCTTTAAGAGTCTTATCTTTATAAGTCAGCGTAAATTCGGCATTCTGGGAATTACCGCTGTAAGTACCTGCTTTTACAGTTGCCGTTACAGAAGACAGATCCCTCTGCTTTATCTTAAAGTTCTTTGCAGCACTGATACCGTTTGATAAACTTGCCTTTACAGTATATTCGCCCACTGCCGAAGGTACCGTTGACGAATAGGCGCTGTCTGCTGCAGTCTTTGTCTTATATGCAAAGCTTGCCGTAACTTTCCCGTCACCGTAACGGTCAAGATTCATAACTGACGGTGAGTTGGCTGCATCTCCCCAGGTCCAGTCATTGATCAGGACCACTGCACGGGTCGCATCCAGGGTCGCATATTTCCAGCCGTACATATAGTAATCGAGTATTGTCAGCGAACTTCCGTCCGTATATACTCCTCCCTCATATACGGGAGCCTTGATAGTAACTTCCTTTGTGCTGGAATTGGGTTTTGCCGCGCTTATGGCTTCACTGTAGCCCACAGCCGTGCATTTTCCGCCGGTCAGTGTGAAATAAGTGTTTACCTTGATACCATAGCTGGTATTGGCACTTCCTGCCTTAGCCGTGATAGTACCGTTTGTTATCTTTGTTTCCCTCTCCTGCTTATCCGTAAGGCGAAGACCGTAGCTCTCGGAACCGGCCCCACCGGCAGTTGCGTTCAGAGTACCGCCGCTCATGGCAAAAGTTCCCGCATCAACCGCTATACTGTATGTGCCTCCTGCCTTGCCGCTGACCGCCTTAAGCGTACCACCGCTTATCGTTAACTTTCCTGTGCTGTTAACACCATGGCTTGTAGCTTTACTGCTCGCAGTTCCGGCCACAGCATTTACCGTACCACCGCTGATAGTCATGGATTTTGTTATATAGAGTGCGCAGCTTTCCGTATAAAGATCTCCCGAAACTGCAACAGTTCCAAGCGAAAGGGTTCCGCCGCTTACCTTCAGGTCACCTGCATGATAAAGACCATAGCTCTTTGCAGTAGAAGTTCCTACCGCTCCGCCGTTAGCAGTTATCGAAGCGGAACCGCTTACGCTGAAAGTTCCGTCTTTGGAAAGAATACCGTAGCTGCTGTGGCTGTTGCCGGTGACCTTACCTCCGGTAGCTTTAAGGGTACCCGAAGCCATGGTTATACCGCGGCCGGCACGGACACCGTAGCTGTCCTGTGCCGCGGTAGAAGCTGTTGCATATACGGATATGGTTCCGGCTGCGCCGTTCCCTATCGTGATGCCATAACCACCGAAAATACCTGTAGATGTTCCCCTGGAACTTCCACCCACAGATACGGTCAGTGAACTTAAGGGCGACGTAGTACCGCTTTTGATGCTCAGCTCCTGATCCACATGAATACCGTCTATCACCGTGGCATCGGAAGGCGCTGTTGCGCTCACCTTGCAATCACCTTCAACCACAATATTAAGCTTTCCGTCGCAATACAGACCGTATGCTTCCGTTCCGCTCTTAACATAACAGCGCGTAATATTAAAGTTTTTCATGGTAAGCGTGCAGGAAGATGAATTGTAGATAAGTTCTCCATCGCCTTCCTTAACGCTTCCTTCGGTAACCAGGTTCTTATCTCCCTTAGCGGTTTTTACCCATATCACATTGGGCTTGCCGCCGGGATTATATTCCCCGCCGCCTTCATCTTCCTCATCGGATGTTTCGGGATCAGCCGCCCTTACCGTAAGTCCGGTTCCCGCAAATTCCCCTATCACCAGCAGGAATGTCAGCAACAGAGCCGTGATCCTTTCAGCCAGTCTTCTCTTTTTCATACGCACTCCTTTCATATCAGTTATTTGGCGCTTATTATAGAATAAGATCTCCTTATCCGATACCTCCAAAAGTAGGTAATTTTCATACTAGCAAAACCAGCAGGCTCCCACAACCCAGCAAGCCTGCCAAAAACCCCGTCAACCTTTCAAAAAAACCCTGTCAGACTTTTAAAAATCTTCTTCCCTTTTACCTGTTTTTTTTGTATAATCGTATGAACGGGTCAAATTGGCCTCACATTATAATATAAAGGAGAGTAAGGTATGAAATTCGGTTACTTTGATGATGCCAACAGAGAATACGTCATCACAACTCCCAGGACACCGTATCCCTGGATCAACTACCTGGGAACCCAGGGGTTCTTTTCGCTGATCTCAAACACAGCAGGCGGTTATTCATTCTATAAGGATGCACGTCTGCGCAGGATCACACGTTATCGTTACAACAATGTTCCCATCGATATGGGCGGACGTTATTTCTATATCAATGAAAACGGCACCATCTGGAATCCCGGCTGGTCACCCGTTAAGACAGAACTTGATGAATACGAATGCCGCCACGGTATGGGCTATACCATCATAAAGGGTAAGAAGAATGACTTAACGGCAGAAGTTACCTTCTTCGTTCCCCAGGATTATGACGGTGAAGTACAGCAGGTAGTGCTCACCAACGAAGGCACATCAGAGAAGTCTTTCTCACTCTTCTCTTTTGCTGAATGGTGTCTGTGGGATGCTCAGGATGACTCCAATAACTTCCAGCGTAACTTCTCTACCGGCCGTGTAGAGGTTGACGGATCAGTCATCTATCACAAGACCGAGTACAGAGACCGCCGCGATCATTACGCATTCTATTCCGTAAACGATACCATCGACGGATATGATACCGACCGTGATTCTTTCATCGGTCTTTACAACGGCTTTGGCGATCCCCAGGCAGTTGTTGCTGACAAGGCTAACGATTCCTTTGCAGACGGCTGGGCTCCCATCGCTTCCCATTATAAGAAGATCACCCTTAAGCCCGGCGAGAGCAAGACTCTTGTATTCGTACTTGGTTATGTAGAGATGCCCGCAGACCAGAAGTTCGAAGCAGACGGCAAGACCATCAACAAGGTCAAGGCTAAGGCCATGATAGACAAATATTCAACTCCCGAAAAGTTCGCAGAAGGTATGAAAGAGCTGCGCGCTTACTGGGATAAGCTGCTGGGCATCTTAAGCGTCGATACTCCCGATGATAAGGTAAACCGTATGGTCAACATCTGGAACCAGTATCAGTGCATGGTCACCTTTAACCTTTCCCGTTCCGCTTCCTATTTCGAATCCGGTATCGGCCGCGGCATGGGCTTCAGAGATTCAAATCAGGATATACTGGGCTTCGTCCACCAGATCCCCGACCGCGCAAAGGAGCGTATCATAGACATCGCTTCCACCCAGTTCCCCGACGGCGGCTGCTATCATCAGTATCAGCCCCTTACCAAGAAGGGCAACGCTGATATCGGCGGCGATTTCTCCGATGATCCCCTGTGGCTCATCCTTTCCGTTTCCGCATATATCAAGGAGACCGGCGACTGGTCTATCCTGGACGAGATGGTTCCTTACGACAATGATATGTCTGTAGCACAGACCATGCTCGAACACCTTAAGGTATCCTTCTATCATATCGTAAACAACTTAGGACCTCACGGACTGCCTCTGGCAATGCGTGCCGACTGGAACGACTGCATCAATCTCTCCTGCTTCTCCGATACCCCCGGTGAGTCCT
>CAMVRS010000146.1 GCA_947169935.1 uncultured Lachnospiraceae bacterium | reverse complement strand
GCAAGGAGAAGGGCTTTACCGCATATTTTGATTACAGCTGGCAGTGGGCTTATGATGGGAAGTTCAAAAAGGCCGGACTTACGGCACTTCTGGGAACGGGCTTCGATCCCGGTGTTACCCAGGTTTATTCGGCCTATGCGCTCAAGCATTATTTTGATGAGATAAACTACATCGACATACTGGATTGCAACGGCGGTGACCACGGTTATCCGTTTGCAACCAACTTTAATCCCGAGATAAACCTGCGTGAAGTTTCCGCCAACGGTTCTTACTGGGAGGACGGCCACTGGGTAGAGACAAAGCCCATGGAGATAAAGAGGGAGTACGACTTCGCACAGGTGGGAAAGAAGGATATGTATCTGCTCCATCATGAGGAGATAGAATCGCTGGCTAAGAACATTCCCGGTATTAAGAGGATACGTTTCTTCATGACCTTCGGACAGAGCTATCTGATGCATATGAACTGCCTGCAGAACGTAGGTATGCTGGGTACGACCCCCGTTGAATTTGAGGGACATGAGATAGTTCCCATCAAGTTCCTTAAGGCGCTGCTTCCCGACCCTGCATCCTTAGGACCCCGCACAGTCGGCAAGACCAATATCGGCTGTATCTTCAAGGGCATAAAGGACGGCAAGGAAAAGACTATCTATATCTATAACGTATGTGATCATCAGGAAAGCTATAAGGAGACCGGTGCACAGGCAGTAAGCTATACCACCGGAGTACCGGCGATGATAGGAACCGCGATGATAGCAGGCGGCACCTGGAAGGGCCCGGGCGTATTTAACGTGGAAGAGTTCGATCCCGATCCATATATGGAAGCGCTGAACAAGTACGGACTTCCCTGGGTAGTGGATGAGAATCCCGTACCAGTAGACTGATGTTCGACGTATTTAAAGAAATAAAAACGCCCGCCTATGTGACTGATGAGGCGGCGCTCATAAAGAATCTGAAGATATTGGAGGAAGTTAAGGAAAAGGCCGGCTGCAAGATACTGCTGGCCCAGAAGGCTTTCTCCATGTTTTCGGTTTATCCCCTTCTGGCAGGGACTCTTGACGGAAGCACAGCCAGCGGTCTTTATGAAGCCAGGCTGGGACGCGAATGTTTTGGAAAAGAAGTGCATGTATATGCGCCTGCCTTTAAGCCGGAGGAGATAGACGAGATCGAGCAGATAGCGGATCATATAGTTTTTAATTCCGTTGCGCAGCTTAAGAAACATGCGGATAAATGCAGGGGACTCAGTATAGGTTTAAGAGTCAATCCCGAATGCTCAACCCAGGAGACTGCTATCTACGATCCCTGTGCCGCAGGCTCAAGACTGGGAGTCCGCCTGGAAGACTTTGACGAGTCCGCGCTGGAGATCATCGACGGATTGCATTTCCATACACTCTGCGAGCAGAACTCAGACGCTTTAAAGCAGACTCTTGAAGCTTTTGAAGAGAAGTTCGGAAAGTTCTTAAAGGGCCTTAAGTGGGTGAACTTCGGAGGCGGCCATCATATCACAAGGGATGATTATGACAGGGAACTGCTGATAAAGCTGGTAAAAGATTTTAAGGATAAATACGGAACGGAAGTATATCTTGAACCGGGAGAGGCTGTGGCCCTTAATGCAGGCTATCTGGTCTGTGAGGTAATGGATATCGTACACAACGGTATAGATATAGCCATACTTGACGCCTCAGCGGCCTGCCATATGCCGGATGTGCTGGAGATGCCTTACCGTCCGCCCCTTTATTCATCGGGAGGAGCGGGAGAGAAGGCGTATACATACCGTCTGGCTTCCAGGACCTGTCTTGCTGGAGACATCATCGGTGATTACAGCTTTGATGAAGCACTGAAGATAGGAGACAGGCTGGTATTTCAGGATATGGCTATCTATTCCATGGTCAAGAACAATACCTTTAACGGCATGCCGCTGCCGGATATAGGGCTGTTGCATAAGGACGGCAGCTACGAGCTGATAAAGAGCTTTGGCTATGAGGATTTTAAGGAGAGACTTTCATGAGCTACCGCATGCCGGCAGAGTTTGAACCTCACAGAGGCACCATAATGATCTTTCCCGAAAGGGAAGGCTCCTGGCCCTATCAGGCAAAACAGGCCCAAAAGGTTTTTGCCGGTATCATAAAAGAGATAGCAAAGGATGAGGAAGTGCACGTTGTTGTAAGTCCCCGCACGGAGGATGCTGCTAAAGCACTTCTGGCGGGAACGGAAGGCGTGTTTTTTTATAATATCGAAACAGATGACGCCTGGGCCAGGGATACGGCGCCTACCTTCGTTTATGAGGGCGATACGCTTAAAGGCATAGACTGGTGCTTCAACGCCTGGGGCGGGGAATACGACGGCCTGTACGCGAAATGGGACAGGGATAATGTCCTGGCAGCCGCTGTATGTGACAGGCTGGGGTATGAAACCATAGATATGAAGGGCTTTGTCCTTGAGGGCGGATCCATACATACCGACGGTGCAGGAACCCTGCTTACCACGGAATGCTGCCTGTTAAGCCCCGGAAGAAATCCGCAGATGACAAAGCAGGAGATAGAGGATACACTGCTTGATAAACTGGGGGGAGAGCGGCTGATATGGCTGCCTGACGGCATATATAATGATGAGACCAACGGGCATGTTGATAATATCTGCTCCTTTATCGCGCCGGGCGAAGTTGTACTTGGATGGACCGATAAAAAGGACGATCCCCAGTATGAGCTTTCAATGAAAGATCTTAAGGTTCTGGAAAACGCCGGGATCAAAGTGCATAAGCTGCCCATACCTGATGTGCCGGTGTGTGTCACGCCTGCTGACCTCGAAGGTTATGTCTTTGAGGAAGGTGAGGATGTGCGGGAATTGGGGGAAAGACTGGCAGCCAGCTATGTGAATTTTTATTTTACCAACAAGTCGGTTCTCCTGCCGCAGTTTGGCGGTGAGAATGAAGAGAGTGATAAACGTGCCGTAACGATAATGAAAGAACTGTGCCCGGAGCGCAGGATAGTTCCTGTTCCGGCACGGGACATAATAGTAGGCGGCGGCAACATACATTGCATAACACAGCAGATACCCGGGAGGTGCAGATGAGTATAGTAAAAGCAGCTGCGGTGCAGATGAGCTGCAGCAGAAACGTTCAGGAGAATATTGATAAAGCTGATAAGCTTGTACGGAAAGCCGCCGCAGAAGGGGCGCAGGTTATACTGCTGCCGGAACTTTTTGAACGGCAGTATTTTTGCCAGGAGCGCAGGTATGATTATTATGATTTTGCAAAGCCTGTTTCAGAAAATGATGCCGTGAACCATTTCAGAAAACTGGCTGCGGAGCTTAAGGTCGTACTGCCGGTCAGTTTTTATGAAAAGGATATTAATGTCCTCTATAACAGCTGTGCCGTGATAGATGCGGACGGAGAGATACTGGGAGTATACAGAAAGACTCATATCCCCGATGATCATTATTATCAGGAAAAGTTTTATTTTACGCCCGGGGATACGGGCTTCATGGTTTTTGATACCCGCTATATCCGCCTGGGCATAGGCATATGCTGGGACCAGTGGTTTCCGGAGACTGCAAGGGCTCTGGCGTTAAAAGGAGCTCAGCTTATAATGTATCCGACAGCCATAGGTTCGGAGCCTGTACTTGTTACGGACAGCATGCCCCACTGGCAGCGTACCATGCAGGGACATGCTGCGGCCAATATAGTACCTGTTGTTGCAGCCAACCGTCACGGAAGTGAAAAGGTGGAACCCTCCGCAGAGAACGGAGGGCAGAGTTCGGAACTGGTATTTTACGGTTCCTCCTTTATAACGGATGAGACCGGCGGTATCATAGCGCAGGCTTCGCGGGATAAAGATGAGATCCTGACAGCGGATATCCATACCGATGCAGCAGACAGGGCCCGTCTGGACTGGGGCCTCTTTCGTGACCGCAGGCCGGAGATGTACAGTGACATTACATAAAAGGGGGCAGCGCCCCCTTTTTTATTACATCCGGTTCATACAGCCTAAGAATACGGGAAGACCGGTTGCGTTATCGATTATCCCGTAGATGAAGGGGCGGTCGAGTATCACGTAAATGGGTGGAATGTATGGCTCTTCACTGGTGCATCCTGTAGTTGCCACTACTGCGGTTACGGCAGCAGCACGGGTGCCTTTACGGTCTACTTCGATATGGGTCTTATGGAGAACCTGGTCGATCCATACCTGATAATCGTCTCCGGATACAGGCTTCATCATGCCGGTCAGATCGGCTTTTTCACGGTCGAAAGCATCAGTCATTCCCATAGCCTGTAAGACAGTACGCATTTCTACATCATAATCATTTATAAACTCAGGTATCTGTACCACTACATCACCGTATTGTATATTGCGGATAGCGGCAGAGAGATCGGCGCCGCTGTCTCCAAGTTCTTTGATATAATCATTCAGGTCGGTTCCTTCCTCCGGCAGCAGTCCCATAAATGAGTATTCCCTGCCTTTATAATCACGAAGGAAGCCGTAAGCTCCGTTAAGCTCAAAGTATTTTGATTCGTTGCTGCAGAGCATGGTTACCTTGGTGGTACTTCCATCCGCATTAGTGAAATCCTGGTCCTCAAGTATCTGTGTATCAATATATTCGTTAAGCCATTCAGCTTCGAAGGCCAGCGCATTTATTATATACATGCGCGCCTGATCGGGGATATTGTTGATTATGCCGGGGATCATCCCGCGGGTCTGGGAATTGACCCATTCGTTTATGTCGGAAACGGTAGTATCATCAAACGGTGCTTTCCAAAGCTGTGCATCATACCAGGAGGCGGCTTTGGAGACGAAATCGGGATCGATCTCCCATGAGCCGTCATCTTTGAACCATAAGGAATTGGCGACATTCCAGTTCACATCTTTGGCGTTTTTCATACGGTCGGAGAGGTTATAGAGCAGGGAATTCATATCATCTGCAGAGTTGCCGCCGCCTATTACGGCTTCCATCTGGGAGAGGGTATTGCCGTTTGCTCCGCCTTCGACCATTCCAAAGGCCAATGCTACGGAAATGGGTGAAAGCAGTACATTGGCATGCGGATCCTCTGCGGCAACAGTATCGGCAAAAAGTTTAGTCCCGGCTACAGACAGGGCGGAGACCTGTTCACTGCTTATCGCTGTATCCGGCGCTTTAAGGGTTGTGATGTCCTTCGTCAGATCCTGTGAATTTCCGCTTCCCTTATAGGGGATATCCACCTGTTTGTTTACTCCGGGTTCAGGCGCAGCAGTGCCGTTATTTCCGCAGGCTGCAAGTGTCATTGCTGTAAGTAATGCTAATGCGATCGTTCTCTTTTTCATAATTTTATCCTCCCTGTCGTTTGGGGTTAACGATATGGGAGATACGAAAGGACAACAGCGGATTTATGGCTTGATAATAAAAAGATTATAAAAAGATCTGGTCAGAAATCTCTCTGGCTGATGGGCTTTTGATGTTTTTCGCATAATATGGGCCGGCGTGCCGCGGGATCAGAAATAGAATCACGGAGTGCGGCTTCAGTCCTTAGCCATTCGGCGCCGAAAGCGTCTTTATCTTCGCAGGTCATGGGAGCGCCGAATACTATCCTGGTGGGAAGTTCCGGAGAGACCTGTTCACTGTATACGGGGATGATGCGGGCAGAAGTCTTTTTAGCAATATAGCAGACGCCTGATGCGACGTCTTCGGGAGTGGTTATGTCTATATCGGCTATGGTCTGCTGTACAAAGACGGTGACTGCGCTGTCCTGGGAAGCCTTAAGATGATCTATGCATTTTCTGAGTACATTTATCCCGCTGGCGTTGTCTTTCCTGATAAGGCAGACTATACGGAAAAGCTTGTTGATGAATTCATTAAGATGAGGATTGGATCCCCAGTCGCTCTTTGCGACCACCAGCATATTGGGGACTATGGTACCGAAAAGAAGTCCATCGAATTCCGTGACATGATTGGGCGCAAAAATGTATCTTCCATGTTCATAATCGCCCATATTTATAAATTCGATATTAAAGATCCGCCTTGCACCCTCAAAGAAATCTGCGCGGTTTGCGGGATCAAGTCCCATAGAGGCTGTGATCCTGAATATCTGTTCAAGGATGGCAGCGGCCTGGGAAGTGGTGTAGCTGTCTACTCCGCCGTATTCCATGATAAGGGCGTTGAGTTTTGAACGGTCTATATTATAAGTTTCATGCATCGGTTTGGCATCCTTTCAAAATTGCTCTAGAGATTTTACTATGATTTATAACGATATGCAATCACAATAAAAAGACTTGTAATTTTGCATATTTTAGAATAATATATCGTGTGCACAATGACGAAAATGATGATATTTGGAGAGATATACCTTTTTTTGGGGCGTTTCTCTCGAAATATATAAATAGCAACAAAAATTTTCATGTAAGGAAAAGGAGGAGAATCAAACATGAAACGTAAGTGGAACAGAATGTTGAGCTGGCTTCTCTCCCTGACCATGCTGCTGGGTTCATTCAGCGGAATGAGCCTGCCGGTACTGGCAGATGGTGGAGAAGAGGTGGTTTCCGGTGCTTCGGTATCGGTTCAGGCTATCAGCGTAAACGGAGCAGCAGCCGAAAAGGGCAGCAGTGCAGAGGATGCACTGAGCGTGAGCGTTAATGAGAAAGAAGCATTAGCTCTCGTTTTCAGCTCGGCAGTACTTAGCGGAAATGAAGTGCAGGCAGATACCGTAAGCTGGAATCTGGTAAAGACCGGCGAGAAGGAACTTGCAGATCTGGGTTTTGCAGGAACAGAAGAAGGCAACGTATTTAATGTAAGCGCAAACGAAGCTGTATCAGGAAACGGCAGCTTTAAGCTTACAGCTTCTTATGAGGGAGCTGAGCAGTCTCTTTACTTTGAGATCGTTGTAAATCCCGCAGAAGCACCTGCAGAGCCTCCCGTTGAGCCTCCTGTAGATCCCGTGTCAAAGAATACGGTTTCTGTAATGGCAAACGGCTTTACCGCAGGTGATGGCAGCGAAGGTGACGGCGCATACAGTTTAAGCGTTAATGCAGATACTGAGTTTACTGTATTTTTCGAAGGATCTGTAGTAAGCGCTAACGGAGATGTACTTACAGATAAGACCGTAAGCTGGAATCTTTTTTCAGAAAATACTCCCGATAGCATCAAGGGAAGTGAAAACGGAAATATCTTTACCGTAAGCGGCCAGAGTGCAGTTTCCGGCAATTATGGCTACAGACTTACAGCTACCAGCGATGATGTAAGTGAAACCGTATTCTTTGTGATCAAGGTTGGAGAGACAACCGATCCTTCCCAGGAAGAAGAGGAAGAGATCTTCTGGAGCGATCCTGTATGGGATTGGACAGGTACCACCAGCAAGAATGCTGTTGTAAAAGCAACCTTTACCACAGTAATAAACGATCAGGAGATAACTCAGGTAGTAACGATCCCCGAAGAAGATGTCTGGAGAGAGCGTGACTATGAGTATCCCGATGAAAACGGTATCATCAGAGGTATGGTAACCTACAAGGCACAGGTTAGAAAGCCCAGTGCCCGTGAGTGGGAAAAAACGTATTTTAGCCTTTATACCGTAGATTATACCGGTGACGAGATACATGAAGGCGAAGGCCACGGAGGTGAGTTCATTTCAGACGGTATTGAAGTAGTGCTTTACCGTTATGATTATGACTATACCGGAGCAGCTGTCACCCCTGAGTTTGATGTATTTGATAACAGTACCGGAGATGATTACCGTCTTATCAATGGCAAGGATTATACAGCAAGCTGCAAGAACAACAAGAAGGCCGGAACAGCCAAGCTTATCATAAGCGGTAAGGGCAATTATGCGGGAAAGAGCAAGGAGATCGGGTTCCAGATCAGTGACCATACAGATAAGAATGCAGACTGGGCTCTGGATCTGAAGGGCGCAAGGATCACTAACAAGATCGATCCCTTAATCTATAACGGCGACGAGCAGCATCCTGCTACCATCACTATCAGACTTAAAGACAAGACAGAGTATACCTACAACTGGAGCAATGAGGAGTGGGGCTATGTAGACGGCGATAATAACCTGATCCCTGCATTTGTAAACTTCAGCGGCAACAGGAATAAGGGCAATGCTACCATGCTTATCAGTGGCAAGAACGGAACTTCCATCAAGAAGGTGTTCAAGATCAAACCCTGCGATATAAACAACGTGACCATTGACAGAGCTGATGATTTAAGACAGATGTGGGCAGTGAAGGCAGACAGGGTATGGTTTGATGCTGTCCTCGATGTGAATGATGACTTTTCATACTGGCTGACAGAAGGCCAGGATTATACTGTAGCTTATTCGGCTCCCAAGGCAGATGCTGATGATGAAGATAAGGCAGGTACCATGACACTTACCGGTAAGGGTAACTTCAGCGGTAAGAAGGTAGTTAAGTATCACGTTGATAAGTTTGAGGTTGAGGACGGACGCGTAGTTGTTACAGCTGTAGAAGGCAAAAAGGTTAAAGACGTAAAAGTAGAGATCTTTGACTATAGCGGAAATGCTGTAAACAAGAAGTTCTATAGTTATAAGGTAATGTCCATCGACGGAGAAACCGAACTGGATAAAAAGAGCGTGCTTGGTAAGGATGAGATCTGTGTAGTAGTAACTCTTACCGAAAAAGGTAAGGAAGTTATGAATGCTCAGGATAATACTTATGTAGAGAATATCATACCCGGTAAGGATCTCTCAAAGGTGAAGTTTAAAGTTGACAGCAAGTATTCCATTACCTATGTCACCGGCGGCGTATGGCCTTATGATGAGGATTTTGTAAAAGGCAAGGTCGATCCCGCAGGGCTTACCGTATATCAGGATTTCTTCGTTTACGCAGTAAGCGGCAATGAGAATAAGGGAACGATGAAAGTTGTTCTGAGAGGTATAGGCGAGTATACCGGAACCAAAACGATCAAAATAAAAGTCGTTGCAAAGAGTCTGGCTGATGCCAAGAAGTAAAAAGCAGTAAAGTTCTGCCGGGGAGCAATCGCTCCCCGGTTTTTTTATAAAAAACGATGTAAAAATTTAGTTTTCCGGTGGTAAACGAAAGGCTGATGTAGTATAATTTAGTACGTGCTCTGATGTGGAGCGCGTGCTAAATTTTTTTTAAAATCGGAGCGTAAAATGTCTGCAACGGACAGATTTCTGGAGTATGTCGCGTTTGATACCGGATCGCGCAGTGATATAGATAAATATCCCTCTACTCAGGGGCAGAGAGACCTTCTGGATCATTTAAGAGATCAGCTGGTAAAAATGGGCGTGCCTGATGTGCGCCAGGATAAGGAATATGGCTGTGTTTATGCTAGCCTTCCTTCAAATTGCCTTGAAAGGACTATTCCGGCCATAGGCTTTATAGCGCATGTGGACACATCAGAAGCCATGAGCGGCAGGGATATAAAGCCGCGGATCATAGAGGATTATGACGGCGGGGATATAGTATTGAATGAGGATCTGGGGATCGTAACGAAGATAAGTGACTTTCCCGAGATGGCAGACATGAAGGGAAAGAGCGTTATCGTCACCGACGGTACGACCCTTCTGGGATCCGATGATAAGTCCGGCGTGACAGAGATAATGGAGACCGTGAAATACTTTATGGAACATCCGGAGGAGAAGCACGGTACCATATGCATAGCTTTTACAGCCGAAGAAGAAACAGGCAGGGGCGTGGATCATTTTGATATACAGGGCTTTGGCGCCCATTACGCCTATACCGTTGACGGGGGCAGGCTGGGTGATCTGTCCGGAGAGACCTTTAACGCAGCTTCTGCAACACTTACCGCACACGGGCGCAGCGTTCATCCCGGGGAAGGATACGGACGCCTTATCAATGCACTGCAGCTCCTGATGGATCTGCATGCAAAGCTGCCGGAGAAGGAAAGACCGGAGCATACTAAGGACAGGCAGGGATTCTTTCATCTTACCGATATGAGCGGGGATGTGGAAAGCGCCAAAGCGGAATACATTATCCGGGATCATGATGAGGAACTCTTTGAAAAGAAAAAAGCAATATTTAAGGCTGCAGTTGATGAGATCAATAAACAGTACGGATATGAGGTGCTGAGCCTTGAACTTAAGGATCAGTATTACAATATGAAGAGCAGGCTGGATCCTCACCCGAATGTTATGGAAAAAGCGATAAGCGCTATGAGAAAATGCGGAACAGAGCCTGCGGTTACACCAATACGCGGAGGTACGGACGGATCAAGGCTTAGTTTTATGGGACTGCCCTGTCCGAATATCTGTACAGGAGGCGGTAACTTCCACGGAAAACATGAGTATCTGTGCATAGACGAGATGATGACCACGATAGAGATATTAAAACAGCTTATCAGGGAATGGGCTGTCTGAGGAGGGTTACATGAGCATATTATTTGCGGATTACAAGAAGGCTGAAGAAGAAGCAAAAGCGAAGACAGAGGCGGAAGCAGAAGCCAAAAAGAAGGCTGAGGAAGAAAGACGCAAAAAAATAGAGGAAGCCAGAAGGAAAGCTGCTGAAGAGGCTAAGAAGAAAGCCGAAGAAGAGGCCAGAAAGAAGGCTGAGGAAGAGGCGCGCAGAAAAGCCGAAGAAGAAGCCAGAA
>CAMVRS010000145.1 GCA_947169935.1 uncultured Lachnospiraceae bacterium | reverse complement strand
AAAAAAGGAACGGCTGGTAATGCTGGGCGCTCTGCTTTCCCTTATAGCTGCTTATTATCTTGATCCGCTTTATCTTGCGCTGCACGCCTTTAATCCCCCCATGGGCTTTCCCATGCGTTTTGCTTACATATATATCTTCCTGATGGTAATGCTCGCTGCCAGACAGTATACACGTTTTGATCCTTCTATCCTTAAGGAAAAATCCGGACAGCTTATCTTCCTTGCGGTCTACTGCTGTATATGCGTATTCCTTCTGATCTGCGGCAGAGAGGCCGCTGTCTATGTAATAGCGATCAATCTTATACTGCCCATAGTATGGGTACTCTGGTCCGCATTCCTTAAAAAACGTATCCCTGCCGCAGTAGCGACAGTATCCGCCATTGCCCTGTTATGTATGGAAATGAGCTGCGGTATAGCCATCGGTTATCCAGATGATGTCTCGGGGGCTTATTACCGTTATTATATTTCCCAGCTTCCCGAAACCATAGAACGCATAAAAAAAGACCAGGGCGACGGGCAGCTTTTCCGCGCACGGGTAAGTAATGCTCTCGCCTATAACCTGGCATCAGAATACGGATATAGCGGCAGCGGCATCTTCTCCACTGCTGTATACCCCAATCTCCAAATGTTCATGCTGCGCATGGGCGATAATATCTCCGGCTTTACCTATACCATGGAGGGACTTACCGACTTTATGGAAATGCTCCTGGGTATAAGATATCAGGCCAGACTTGATTCTCCGAACGATCCTTTCAATAAGGATCTGTATTATTACGAAATAAACCAACACGCTCTGCCCATTGGTTTTGCCGCATCGGAAGAAATACTTTCGCTTCCCTCCCTGGGTATCAATCCCTTCGAAAACCAGAATGCCGTATTATCCGCTTTATCAGGCAAAGAGCAAAAAGCCTATATTGCCACTCCTCTCCCAGAACTGGCTGTTCAGGATATGGACGCTGCATATCTTGAAGGCGGCGGTCTCTTCATGCAGCGCCTTTATGACGACGCCCCCGGAATGGCTTCTTTCTCTGTCCCTAAAGAAGGATACAGACATGCCTATTTTATGTTTTCAAATCTGAGTGAGGACCGCACTCCCACCGAAAGAAAAAAGGCTCCAGATGAAGCCTTATTGAGCCTGTATTCGGAGAAGGACCGGTATACCAATGGCGTAAGGGATGAGCGCTGCTTAGATTCCAATAAAGGCGTTATTGAAATGGATGAAGATGATGAGCTTTTCTATATACTGCTGATGAACAGGAAATATCTCGGAACAGAAACCGTGATAGATCATGTATTTACTTATTATCAGGATGACGCATGTCTTAACGCCGCCTATGATGAACTGTCTACAAACGGCTGGAATATCTCTTCTTCCGATGGATCGCATATCAGCGCTACAATAACTGTCACTGAGGAACATCCCATATTATTCATGAGCATCCCCTATGATACCGGATGGAAATGTAGCGTAGACGGAACTGATTCTGAGATATTACCGGTAATAGACTCCACCTTCAGTACCGTTGTCCTTACACCGGGCACACATAAGATAAAGCTGACTTATAAAGCCCCCGGTTTAAATGCCGGAATCCTCTGTTTCATTGCCGGCTTCATCTGTCTTGTTATTTTTATCATTCTTGACCGTAATGCTTTCCACAGGCAAATAGGCTAAAGATATCGCTTTGTGTTTTCTATAGATGATATTCCGAAAAAAGGAATAGTTTACGGAATAAATATTTTAATAGTAGTTTATTATATATGTATTTCTTTCAGAGTCTCCAACCTCTGTTTTGAACAATTCGTCTATATATGACGTATCATCTTTAATATCACATACTTCACAATATAAGCTTCTAAAGTATGTATTAAGTACATAAACAAGTTTATCGTAATTATCAAAACTCTTTGTTTCCAGATTGACATACATCACATAAACGTCCGTATTATACGCCCATCTTTCCTCACAATTAGCTTCTAAGAATTCCCAAGCATCAGTAGTATACTCTTCAACCGGATGATAATACTTAAACCCAAGTATGTAGAAAGGGCTAACCCCCGCAATTACACAAGCACCGGAATACGAACATACAACAAGAAACGAAAGAATATAATCCTTTGCACGATTAAACTCAAATGTGGTTATTATTGACAGAAAATAATAACACATAATGAAAACAATTAAAATTGCGATTGTTCCGACATATCTATAAAAACACGCAAGGTAGTTTTCATTAGCTTCCGAACTATTGAATGTAAAATAGGTTACCATTACCCCCAAAAGATAGGTTATAATAACAATAGGGCAAAAAACAACAAGAAAACCCAGAACAGAATCTTTTTCCTTTCTATACTTTTTTATAGCAAACATTACTCCAAGAACAAATAATGAAAACCATAGCATTTTTATTTGTGAACAGGCTCCATATACTCGAAAGCACTCAAATAAAAATCTCTTAACAATCCCAGCCATTTGCTCCGGATCACATACTTCATTAATTTTGCTATAGACACCAACCGTGCCTGGCGCTTGCGAAAAAAAGGCTTTCCCAAAAATCCTCTCACCCCTATATATATACATTCTTTGTAAAAGATAACAAATAGGAAATATAAGAATTGGTATGATATACCTCTTTCCCCAGCGATCAACTTCTCTCTTCATCATTATCCTCAAAAAATATATAGACATAATACAAAATAGTATAAATATAATACCTGAAGCTTTTATAATAGAAACCAATCCCGATATAAAAAGAATCGGCAGCCAGTATTTTAGGCTTTTCAACTCTTGTATAACTGATACAATGTATACTAGCAATGCCGAACTTGCCAATCCCAAAACTCCATCCACCAAAAGGGAGTACGTAGTCAAATCCATATCACATAAGAATATCGAAAAAACTCCTATTAAAACCAGAATAATAATTTTTTTATATTTATGAAATCGGGGTTTAATGACAATCGTCAAACTACAACAGCAGGACAAGTTCAGTATCATCTGTGCGAAATAACAGTTTGCAGGAGAATATCCTGTAATACGGGAAAGAAAAAAAATCCACGTTGCTGTTCCCGGGACATAAGAAACAAATGTACAATCCGGATAACATGGGTATGCCAGATCCGCATTCATCGTTTTGCATATACGAAGCCAGTATGAAAAATCGTCAAAATGAGACGGTTTTATCTCACGCGACAGTATCCAGCACCATACTCCTCCGATGAACATAAAAATCATCATCGGATTAATGACTTCATTCCAACCGATTAAATATTTCTTATGTATGATCAACCACAAATCAAAAAACAAACATATAACTCCCCCAAAAATAACTACCACATATCCTAATGTAAGCTTTTCGACACACCCAAACAAATAAAGAAGTATAGTAGAAAATGCTATGAATGATAAAGGAAAAATCCCTTCTAAATCCTTAAAATAATATGAAAACAGAAGATAATACCCTAATATGGATACAATAAAAAGAATAATCAAAAAAAGCACTATTTTTCTCCGTCCCTTCTATCAAAATATTTCCCTATGCCTATCTGTATCCACCTTAACAAGTATGATCGGTTTTTCCCGGTTCAACCGGCTTTAGTTTCCTCACTGCAAACTTCTTATATAAAACAAGAATCAATACGCCCACAACCACCATAATAACAAATCTGCCAAAAGAGAAAAAAATGGGTCTATGAGCGTTAAGCTTTATTTCATATATTCTAAGACTCTTGTCATCCCTGAGTGGGAAATTGATACGGATCTGCTGTATTCCTTCATAAGAAACAAAAAACACATATTTCGTTTCACCTTTGTCTGGAATGATTGCGCGTTCCGTTACTTGTCGGAAAGAACGATTGCCTTCATACACCGTCTCATCCTGTATAGCTACTTCAACTCCCCCCCCTTCTAACCTTCCGCTCTGCCTGTCTAAAAAGCCCAGATCAAGGTAGATGTTATGAATCATCTCCCCAGCTGTATTTATAAAAAGACTTGAGACCCCAGCCTCCTTATCATTCTCAACATGTGATTCAAACTCTCCCAGCAGCTTCTCTTCATAAAAAAGCGATCCGTAGCTCCTGAAATTGAAAACAAAGATCTCTATAAGCAAAGCTATACATACCACCAGCACATAAGGTAACAGCTTTTTCTTTATCGTGGTATTCTCCTTCATCTTTCCCCTCCGGGTATGGCATAGAATACCAGCTCAGCCAGATCCGTGCCGTGATATCTCAGATAATATTCATATACCCCGCCCCCCACAAGACTGTTTATAAAGGGCGGTATCTCTATCAGGTCTTCCTGCTTATGGTAGACACATATACTCAGGCAGGGATGATACTTTTTAATAGTCTCTGCTGCTCCTTTTAAAGCATTTAGTTCACTGCCTTCTATATCCATCTTTATAAACAGGTTCTTATCCGCAGGCAGATCCAGGTCATCGATCTTCATAACATCTATACGGCTTGTGCCGAGCTCGGAAAGATGTGAGGAAGACTTTCCTTCTTCTTCAAAGAAAAGCGTTTTTGTTTCGGAATAAACACCCTTATCATAAACGGTCAGGCTCTTTATTCCCTCCCTTTTTTCCCGCTCATGTATCTTCGCAACGTTCTTTTTATCAGGTTCAAATGCGATGATACTGTCATAGGCCGGAAATACGGATATAAAGTCATGAATGGAATCCCCGTCATAGGCTCCGCAGTCGATCAGGATCCCGGCCTTTGTACCTTCTGTCAGTTCGTTAAAATACGCCGCATCTTCGTGGCATTCGTCATACAGTTCATCAAAGCTTCCTGCGACAGCCGCATTGATATAGCTGCGCATCGTGATCCTTGAAAGTTCATCCCCCAGCAGCTCGTATGTCTTCCGGTAAAGGCTTAAATGCTCTTCAACGTAATCCCTGTTCCAGTCCACTATCCTGTCATTTACCACAACAAAATGCAGATCGTAAAAATGCTTAAGGATGCCGGAATACTTTTCCTTCATAATACGAAAAGCAGCATAATCATATATGCCGTATACCACCGCGTCTTTTTCCCCGCAGATCTTAAGCAGACGACTTAAAGAAATGGTATCATCCCCTTCTGTCTCCTTATAATATGCGTCATCAACCACCCATACGGGTTCTTTCGTTATCCCTTTATCCCCGAGATATCCGGCCAGAACACGGGCATATACGCCCTTCCCCCAGATAAACAGACGGCCGGAGGGGTCCGAAAGGATATCCTTTATCTCCTTTACTTTTGTCTCGCGCAGATCGTTAACTAACTGTAGTTTCATAATAACCTTTCCTTAATAAGATCCTTCGCTGACGCTCAGGATGACATGCGGATGCATTTTCGCTCAGGATGACATGTTTTATTTTTCGTCATCTGTGGTCGATTTGATAACGTACTGTGGTGAACAGTTGCTGTTGATATACAGACGTCCCACATATTCTCCCAGCATTCCCAGCATCATCATTATCATTCCTCCGATAAAAAGGATCACCGATATAAGGGAACTGTATCCCAGGAGTATCTCCGGATTCAATAGCTTACGCACTATAAAAAATATGCCCAGAAGAAAGCCAAAGGCCGCACAGACTATGCCAAGGACCGATGCTATCCGAAGAGGCAGTATGGAAAAAGCCGTAAAGCCGTTCAGCCAGAGTTTGATCAGCTTGGAGAGGGAATAAGTGGATCTGCCCTCTTTGCGCTTTCTCTGCTCTATCTCCACTTCCGTGATATTCTGGGTAGCGCGGAAGATAAGGCCACCGATATAGGGATAAGAATGATCGTAACGGATTATCTCATCCTTCACAAAGGCCTGCATCCCAAAGAAACTGTTCCCCTGAATGTGCTTAGGTTTCTCAACCAGTACCTCCGACATCTTCCTGTTGAGGAAACTGCCAAAGACCCGAAAAACCGATTTCTGATAATGGGGATACATAGCGTAGACCACATCTACACCCTTATCAAGCTCCTCTATGAGCTTCTCTATTCCTTCCGGCAACGACTGCCCGTCGTCATCCATGGTGATTATATAATTGCCGGAAGCCTTACGATAGCCTGCCATCAGCGCAGCATGCTGTCCAAAGTTCCGCGCAAAATGTATGCCCTTTATAAGCTCACGTTCTTTCGAAAGCTTCCGGATCACGCTCCAGACATCATCAGGCGAACCGTCATCCACCAGGATGATCTCCTTTAATGCTATCGCTTTTGTCTTGTCCAGTATCTCATTTACCACGTTCTCCAGAAACGAAGCGGATTTATAACATGGTATCACTATGGAGATCTCTTTCATAGCATTATACGCTTCCCTTCTTCGGATGATCTGTATGCTGCATACAACACCCTGACGGTCTCATATGCCAGTTCAATACCCGCCCTGGGCTCCCTGTCGAAGCATACTGCCTCACAAAAATCCTGGATCTCATCATAATAACCACGCAGGTTCTCATCAGACATGAAAGGGAAATTCCATCCCGTCTTAATGGGCAGCATCTCCGAAAGATATACATCCTCCATCCCCTTTTCATCGGGAAGGTAGGTGGTCATGGCGTCGTTCATGGTCAGTTTGCAGTTGATATGCGAATCATTGCAATACAGCTCCACATAATTCATGCTTCCGCCCAGGCAGGCGTCATTAGCTATTATCAGAGCTTTGGAATCATCGGAAAAATTAACTATCGCCGTTCCGTTATCTTCCACATCAACAGGATCAGCCATGATATGTTTATGTTCTTCGGCTGTCAGGCCTTTGGTAAAGTTCCCCACTTCCGCCGTGACACTTACGGGCTTTATCTCCACGCCCCTCGCCTTTGCTTCCTGCATCTTAAGCCACAATGCCGCAGACATGGGATGACTTCCCGTTCGCATAAGCGTTCCGCCGCCGTTCTTACTCCAATATCCAGCCACCGGCGAACTGGAGCCCTTAAGACTCTCCTCTCCCCTTATATACAGGATCCTGCTCTTTCTGGCAGCCACTATCTCTGCCGCCTTGACCACTGCCGGAGCATATACAAAATTCTCGGCATACATGAATTTCTTTCCGGAAACTTCAACCTCATGCCGTATTTTATCAAGCGTCTTAAGCAATGAAGCATACATGTCCGCACGGCTGGTGGTATTACCCACCAGTTCATCCGTATCCGCTTCTCCGAAATATCCGGTAAGAGGCTTCTCGCATATAACATGTTTTCCGGCACGCAGCGCCCTGATTATCTCATCTTCATGCAGATAAGGCGGCGTGCAGATATCGATCACATCTATCTCATCATCATCCAGCATCTCCTGGAAATCATAGGTGATCTTTTCAAAACCGTAAAGTGCTGCTGCAGGTTCTAACTGCTCCTTCCTGCGCGCAAATATGGTCTTGAATCTTACGGTAACATGGCTGACCCTGACATAAGCGTGCATGTGCAGCTGTGTAGCCCTTCCGGCTCCCGCCATGCCTATGCATACGACTCCTTTTTTCAATCCTCTGCCTCCTTTGCTTTCCCCCTCCACATTTTCAACACTCAATACATCGGCAGCATGATCACCCCTTTACCTATAAATCTTCATTAGTATTTAGAGGCTCATCACTCAACTCCGGATCATATAATACATTCATGATTTCATAAAGAGAAGCCGGATCCACTTCCAGAGCCGCTTCTGACGGTAAAACATCCATTAAACTACTATTAAATATGCAAAACATATTTTCACAATAATATATCTTATAATCATCTGACAGTATTCGCGGTTTAAAAACAACAATATATTGTTCAGGAATAACATATACCGTATCTTCTGACAAATGACCTGTATTCCACGCATCTACATCATTTTGAATTGAATTCTTCGGCCCCCGGCAAGCTTTAGAATTGTTCAACGTCATACCATGATGTGCTGCAAAAGCCGCAACAGATGATATTTCTTCATAGTTCTCATTGACTAATGACATATGTTTTGCTTCTGAGGTAAACACCCTATCGAATGTATCATTAAATACTGTTGAATAGCCTGAAACCACCGAATCAGCACCGCCTTTAGCGGTTTTGGGCACTATTTCTGCATATTGAATGATCACACATGCTATCATCACTATAGGAAAAACTACTCGTGAACGCAACGAACGGCATACAACATATATGACTCCCACCTGGATCATATACCAAACAGGCAATATAAAGCGCGCTGTAGCCCGAAATAATGAAAGATATGCCAATAAATCATAATTAGGATCGTCACCTATAAGATCAAACAGAATATTACCGGCTATACGCGGACGCACACCCTCAGATAATACAAACAAAAAACATGAGGATATCAATGTAAGAATTACAAATAAATGATGCTCCTTCAAAAAAAATGCCAATTTCTTACGCTTTCTTATTAATATGATCATTGCAAAAAACAGCAAAGCCATAAAAGCTATTCCTAAATAAACTGCTGTTTCTGTACTATATGCATATGGCATGGCGGGTAAGAACGATGAAAAAAACAATGGATTAAACAAATCTACCGGATCAAAAACATAATTTGGGAACCCTTTCATCACAACATTTTTATGAGGGATCATCCCCCCCGCTAAATAATATGAAGCGAGAGTTGTTATTACACAGCTTACAAATACCATAATTGAAGATTTATATGTTTTATACTTCAAAAACTGATATAAGGTTGAAAATGACATTAAGAAACCAACCAAAAAGAATAAATAACCATGTATAAGAACACTGCCCCCACATAATAGTGACCAACATGCCAATCGCGATTTAGGCTTCATTTCATGCTCTGAAATAATCATCAAAAAGGAAAAAAGGATAAGCCATTGTCCGGCTATAGCACTATGATGAAAACAGCGAAACAGAAAAGGAACATTAATAATGAATAAAGGAACACAAAGCATTGTACGTAAATAGTCAATCTTCAGTTTCCTTAACAACAAGGATGAGCTGACCCCCTGAAGCATAAAACAAAGAAAAAGCCACAATCCAAAATACTGAAAATACTCCGGCAGGATTGGTGACAGGATTTTAAAAAAGAATGCAAATATCGGTATCGAATCCGTATATATAACAGAACATTCATAAGGATATGGATAATATGATTGTACACCGATAGGCCAACGCCAGGGACTAATCCTATAAAAATCAAAACCTAACTGATGTGAAAAAACATCAGGATCACTACTATCATATATAAAACTGATGTTTGTGGGCAAAAGACTGGCATAGCCATAAATCAGCAAAAAAAGAACTGCTCCGATCAATGCGGCAGATACCGAATAAACCAGGGGGCTTGAAAAAAATTTCTTCCGTTTTGTATCTGAATCACTAACTACAAGCGTATCATCCATATAAATAATTATAAATTAATATACAAAAATAGTAAAGTATATCCCTGTGTTCACCTATTCATATATTCAATCCTCTGCCTCCTCCGGCCTTCCTTCCACATCTTCCATGTGGATCACGATATTTGAATACTGATACTTAAGAAGATATTCCTGTGTTTCCCTGTTTTCGAACTCATAAAAGACTATACCCAGTTTATATTTGAGATAATCATCCACCATAAAGCCCGGCTCAGCCCAGATCAGGCTGTCTATCATACGTTTCTTATACTCCCCGGGGATCTCCATTCCCCGATAAAGTCCATTTCTGTCCGTCATCAGACATTCCCTGGCTATGGCTTTATCCGTAAGCTTTTCCGGTATGTCATAATCCATTGCAAGCTCCGCACGCACGATATTTTCGGCATAACGGCAGCCAGTAGAATACTCCACCAGTTTAACATACATATCTCCCGGCGTTCTTCTGCAGGGATCTATCAGATAAGGCTCGCCGTTAGCATCCACTATATACTGGCAATGGAACAGCCCGTTACAAAGTCCCATTTTCTGTGCTATCTTCTCCGCACCTTCTTTTATCGCACTTCGCGTGTGTTCTTCAATATATGAAGGGGCATAGGCTCCGGATACCAGATACTTGTTCAGATAATATTCCTCATTATCAAAGAAGGCAAATATCACCTTTCCGTCCTTTAAGAGCATGGAGGCTCCGTTATTGGTCCCTTCCACAAACTCCTCTGCCAGTACCACATTCTGCCTGGTCATAACCACCGCCATATGATATGCCTGCTTAGCTTCATAAAGGCTGTTACATTTACGTACGCCTTTTCCTCCGGTAAGATCCGTAGGTTTTATGATGATGGGATATTCCCAGTCATACTGTCCCAGTTCTGCTTCGGAAGAAATAACCTGAAAACGTGGAACTTTAACACCCAGTTCCCTGCAGATCCCGCGTAAAACATCCTTGCGGTGGAATCGTTTTGCAGTCTCATAGCTGTCATGCCCGGGGAGGCCAAGCACTTCACAGGCATACGCGGTGGAAAGATACGCAAAGTCATTACAGCCGGAAACTATCCCTTCCACGCCTTCTTTACGCGCCAGTTCCAGGACAAAATCCCCGTTGGAATAATCTCCCCTGACATACTTATCCACTCTCTGGTGTCCCAGGCCGCCTTCATCACGCCCGGTAGAAATGATATAGATATCACCCAGTCTTCTCAATGCCTCTATCAGAGGTATTTCCGAATGACTTCCGCCTGTTATAAGAATTTTCTTCAAAATATCCCCCCAATATACACCATAAAAATCCGGTAATAATTATTCTATAATACTACTTTAATCTATCTGTGTTGAGTATATATAACTCAATTCATAAAAACAACATTATCGAAACT
>CAMVRS010000144.1 GCA_947169935.1 uncultured Lachnospiraceae bacterium | reverse complement strand
TTGGTTGTGGAAGCCTGGCTGAACATACTGTGGATATCGACTTTCTTTCCTGAGGCGATATCAGCATATCCTGCTTCACCGTGATAGATAAGTTCATCACCCTGCATTACGGCAACCGCGCATCCCGGGTTGCTTCCCTGCTCTGCAAAGCTTTGAAGCAGTCTGTCCATTTTTGAAAAATCCTTCATAAATACCCCCTTCTTTTATGATAAATGATCTTTTATGATTATATCACGAATAAGCAGGCAGGGGCAATCGGGGAACCTGTTCCCGCCATTGCTTTTTTTGCCAGAGAAAAGAATTGATGATATAATCTATAGCGATAGAAAAGCATGGTGATCGGACAGAATAAGGGATTGGGAATGAGAGCTTTACTGGTTCCAATGGCAGCAATGGCTGAAACTTCAGGCCCATCTGGCAGGTGCAGGATACTGGCAGAAGGATTCGGGAATGCCGGAATAGAGACAGCTACATGCATGGCCAATGACGTTAATTATAAGGAAATAGATGGTATATACAATTATTACCTTGATACGCCAATGCCTTTAGGGCTGCCTGAAGCTGTTGCCTCAAGAGCCTTCCCCATAGCGCAGAAACTGGGGATCACATCCCATAAGACGGTAAACAGTTTTGATGAGGTTCTCCGGTTAACCGGCAATCTTGATTACAGGTATCTTAGAGCAAGTGTACATTCTGTCCGGAGGGCTATCCGCGAATTCAGACCGGATGTTGTATATTCGGAGTTCAATATTTCTGCTATCATAGCATCAAGAATTGAGCAGATACCGCTTTGTGTTACGGTAAGCTATCCTACACAACATGAATATGCACACAGATCGGAGCTCGCCGGGGGCATAAACAGACTTCTTTCCGAATTCGGAATACAGGAAGTAGAATCGGCGCTAAAGCTTTTTGACTGGGCGGATAGATCCTTCTGTCCAAGTATTGCAGAACTCGAGCCCATAAAAAAGCCTGATCTGTACTTTTGCGGATCATTGAAAACAAAATGTTCTTCCAGAAAAAACCTGACCAGAGATAAGATCGTTGTGTATATGGGAAGTGGCACGGTTTCTCCGGCAAAAATGTTAAATATCCTTCAGGAGGCATTTAAGGACAGCGAATACGGGATATATATTGCATCAGCATCTTTAAGAGAGACCGATACCGGTAATATTCATATTGCAAAACACTGGGATTTTGATGAATTACTTGATGAAGCGGTGCTCTTTATCAATCACGGAGGACAAAACAGCATAGTTGACGGGCTGATACACGGAGTACCCCAGATAATGATCCCGGGAAAGGTGTTTGAGAGGAGATATAACGCGCAAAGCGTGGCCGATAATGAAGCCGGGGCAGCAATCACATATCAGGAGCTTAGTTCTTCAAAGGTTGCTGCTGTTTCCGGAAAACTGATCAGTTCAAAGCAAGTGGCTGAAAATGCAAAGCGGCTTGGAGATAAACTTGTATCCGTCGGAGGGGTGAAAATAATACTTCGTGAAATACTGAAGATGTGAGCTGATCGTCAGATAACGGAAGAAGGGAAAGAACACGGAGATCCGGTAAGGAGAATACAAATGGACAGTATAAAAGATTATATCTTATGGATGAGTGATATACCGATAAAGGTTACAGGGTTTAGGGACGCAGATGCGATCGTACTTAATAACCTTGTTTATATAAACATGTCCCGGGTATTTGAAGAAAAGAAGGATGTGGTATACCTGCGGGATTGCCTCAAGCTTATCGAAGAAGATAAGGTAGTACCGGAGATAGCGATCAAAGATGATAAATATAAGGATCTGCTTCAGGCTGCTGTTGATTCAAAACGATTCGGAAATCTCAGGATAAGCAATTATAAAGATATAAAAAGCATTGAGCCGCCGGTACAGTTTGCGGGGGCTTGTTTTCATGACGACGAGGAGGAACTGTCATTTATTGCATTCAGGGGGACTGATGATACCATCGCCGGATGGCATGAAGATTTTATCGCATGCTACTGTGTGACCGAAGCCCAGAAGATGGCAAAGGAATATGCGGAAAGTGTTATAGGTAATGATCCGGAAAGGCATTGGATGATGGGAGGCCATTCCAAAGGCGGCAACCTGGCTTTATATGCCGGAACGACCATGAATAAGGAATTATTCAAACATGTGGAAAAGATCTATGACCTGGATGGTCCGGGACTGTGTCTCGGAGTGATGGGCTGGCCGTCGGTGGATAATGTCATTTCAAAGACTACCCGTATCATTCCGGAGTTTTCCGTGGTGGGAAGGATGTTTGATATGAACATACCGGATACAAAGATCATCAAGTCTTCTGCCAAAGGAATATTCCAGCATGCTCCCATATCATGGGGGATCGATCATGGCAGGATAGCTGCTGCAGAGAAGAATAGCTCCGTAAGCGCATGGTTTAACGAGTTTTTTGCAAACTGGACCGCCTATTCGAGTCTTGAGGAACGTAAGATATTTCTTGATGAAGTATTTGAAGCTATCAGTGCCGGCGGGGCAGTTACCTTAGCGGATCTGTATGCCCAGGGCATTGAAGGCTTTAAAGGAATCCAGTCGCGGCTTAAAAATTCAAGTGATGTTACAAAAAGAGTAATGTATGATTTCACCAAACAGGCGTTTCTTTCAAGTATTTTTCCGGGGCAGAAATAAAAGCGGTCAGGAGGATATTTATGATCTATTATGTTGATGCAAATGCAAAGAGAGCCGGTGACGGCAGTAAGGACAGGCCTTTTAAAAAGATAGGGGAAGCAGCAGCGCTGGCTATGCCGGGTGATGAGGTTATAGTGTGTCCGGGTATATACCGTGAGGATGTTAATCCCCTGAATGCTGGCAAGGCAAAGAACAGGATAGTATACCGCAGCGAAAAAAGACGTGAAGCAGTGATAAGCGGCGCAGATGTTTTTAATACCTGGGAACATTATGAGGGGGATGTATGGAAGCTTAAGATAGCCAACGGATATTTCGGTTCTTACAATCCGTACAGGACATATGTAAGCGGCGACTGGCTGAATATAACAGTCCCCGTGCATACCGGTGAAGTATATCTGAACGGCAAGTCCCTGTATGAATGTGACACGCTTGAAAAAGTCCTGGATCCCGTTTTTTATGAGCAGTCCTGGGATATAGAGTTTACAAAACATACCTGGTATACCTGTCAGGATGAGGAAGAGGATGTGACTATAATCTATGCAAATTTCCGGGGGAAAGATCCCAACAGGGAATGTGTGGAAATAAATGTAAGACCTCATTGTTTCTGGCCGGTAGCGGAGCATGTGGATAATATCACGCTTTCCGGTTTTGTGGTAACTAAGGCTGCTACACAGTGGGCGCCTCCTACTGCGCTTCAGGAAGGCATGATAGGCCCTCACTGGTCAAAGGGCTGGATAATAGAAGACTGTGAGATATCACATTCCAAATGCAGCGGCATTTCACTGGGAAAATACCGGCAGCAGGGAAATGATAATAAGTGGCTCAAATATAAGTATAAGGACGGTGCCCAGACCCAGAGGGATTGCTCGCTTATAGCCCAGCTGGACGGATGGAGTAAGGACACGGTGGGATCGCATATCATCCGCAACTGTGATATACATGACTGCGGGCAGACAGGCATAGTAGGCAATCTGGGATGCGTTTTTTCGCTTATCGAAAACAATCATATTCATCATATAAATAACAAGAGAAATCTTGCGGGAGCGGAGATAGGCGGTATCAAGCTGCATGCTGCTATCGATGTGATCATACGCAATAATCATTTCCATGACTGCACCAGAGGCATATGGCTTGACTGGCAGTGCCAGGGAACAAGAGTGAGTTCGAATCTGTTCCATGATAACTGCATGTCAAGAGAACATCTGCTGAAGCCTGATTGCGCGCAGGGTCTTGGACTGGGTGAGGATCTGTGGATAGAGATCGCTCACGGACCTACGCTGGTAGATAATAATATCATGCTTTCCGAACGCTGTGTAAGGCTGGCAGCGCAGGGCGTGGCGTTTGTACATAATCTGTTCAGAGGCGCGATCACAGGCGTTGGCAGAGGCGTATGTAACGGTACCAATGAGTTTGCTTCACCCAGATATACGCCTATCCACAGGCCGCATGATACCGCGATCACAGGATTCATGACAGTTCTGCACGGAGATGTGCGTTTCTATAATAACGTGTTTATCCAGCCGAAGAACCGTAAAGGGCTGGCAGATATCTGTGAAGCAAATAAAAACGATGAATGGGATGACTATAATCTTGCGTCGGGAACGGCTGTATACAACGGCTATAAGACCGAAGAAGAATGGAAACAGTGTTTTGCAGGATACTGCGGAGAAGGAGCCAGCGAATCGAGAGACAGGTATTATATGCCGCTTCCGGTATGGGCTGAGTCAAACGCGTACTTTGGCGGAGCCAAACCCTGGGAAAAAGAGAAGAACGCTTTTGTTGATGAAGAACATGAAGTAAGCGTTTCTCTTGAGGAAAAGGATGGGATGATCAGACTCGTCACCGATATAAACAGTTATCTTCCGGAGGCAGAGATGATCAGTTCCGATAAGCTTGGCGAAGCATTCGAGCCGGAGGAGCGTTTTGAGGCTCCGGATGGCAGCGACATAATATTTGATACCGATTACTACGGAAATAAACGTAAGGACAGGATAACAGCCGGACCGGTGCAGGAAATTGCAGAATAAGCTGATAAAAGAAACAATAGGGATAGCATGGCCGGCTGTAGTTGAATCCTTTTTTACGGCATTTGTCGGATTGGTGGATTCATATATGGTAAGTGGTCTGGGAAGCGACGCCGTCGCTGCAGTGGGGCTTACCACACAGCCTAAGTTTATGGGGCTGTCCATGTTCTTTGCCATAAATGTTTCTCTCTCCGCACTTGTTGCAAGGAGAAAGGGTGAAGGCAGAAAAGAAGACGCAAACAGGATACTTGTATCAGGTATCCTGTTTATCATGTTGGCCGCAGCAGTTATAGGAACGGTCCTGGTTATTTTTGCCGGTGATGTTATCAGGTTCTGCGGCTCCAATGCGGATACCCATGATCCGGCGACATCATATTTTAAGATCGTCATGGGAGGCATGATCTTTAACTGCATACAGATGGGGATCAATTCCGCACAGAGAGGCGCGGGAAATACAAAGATCACCATGCGTACCAATTTAGCGTCCAATACCGTAAATGTTATATTTAATTATCTTCTTATAGGCGGAAATTTCGGTTTCCATGCGCTTGGCGTCAATGGTGCGGCTTTAGCTACGGTCCTGGGAACTGTTGTTGCAAGCATAATGAGCATCATGTCATTATTCCAAAAGGACTGTTTTGTAAGTATCCCCTATATAGTTAAGAATAAGATCAGGCCCGCTTTATCCGCTTTCGGATCCCTTGTCAGGGTCGGTTACTCTATTTTCTTTGAGCAGATTCTTATGAGGATAGGATTTATGGCAACCTCCATTATGGCTGCAAAGATCGGAACGGCCGCAATGGCTGCCCATCAGGTAGGTATGAATATAATGGGATTGTCGTTTTCCTTTGGGGACGGCCTGCAGGCAACTGCTGTGGCGCTTATCGGACGCAGTCTCGGGGAAGGCGATGAAGCACTGGCAAAAGAATATGGCCGTACCTGCAGGATACTCGGACTGATCATATCATTTTTCCTTGCCTGTCTGTATTTCTTCGGCGGTCATGCGATAATGTCTGCGTTCTTTGAGGAAGAAGAGATCGTTAAGATCGGCGTGGATATCACCAGGATCATCATTGCAGTAGTTATCTTTCAGGTATCACAGGTTATATACATGGGCTGCTTACGCGGTGCCGGTGATACAGGATTTACGGCTCTGGCTTCAATAATAAGCGTAACTGTCATCAGAACAGCATTCTCATACATGTTCGGATACATGCTGGGTTTTGGGATAAACGGTGTCTGGATGGGCATACTGGCAGACCAGGTATCGCGTTTTATTTTCGGATCGGTAAGGTTTAAGCAGGGTAAATGGACAAAGATCAAGATCTGATGGTATAATCCCGTTATACGAACATCCTGATCGGAGCTTGTCTATGTTAACTGTTTATGGTCTTTTTGATCATTTTAAATATCTTATCGGCGAATCAATGTATAAAGGATGAAAAGACTTTCGGCCCGGAGCAATAGTTTTACAAGGAAGGAGAAGATATAAATGAAAAAAATCACTCTTGATGAAAAATGGATATTCAGAAGAGGATTTGCAGATTCACTTGGTGCGCTTAATGAATCGCAGGGAGTGGAAGTGGATCTTCCGCATGACGGTATGATAGGAACGCCTGTATCGCCTGATGCCCCGGCGAAGTCAGACAGCGGTTATTTTAAAGGTGATAACACGAATTATACTAAGTTTGTGTGTATTCCGAAAGAATGGGAGAATGACTGCGTAGGCCTTAAGCTGGATGGCGTGATGATGAACGCTGCCTTTGAGATAAACGGCTGCAAGGTGGGAAGCCAGCATTACGGTTATGCTCCCTGTTACATAGATCTTACGGATCATGTGACTTTTGGGGAGGAAAACAGGATCACGATAAACCTGAATACCAGTATGTACGTAAACTCACGCTGGTACACCGGATCAGGTTTATACAGGGGCGTAATGCTCTGCCATGGACCGAAGGTACACATAGCAAACGACGGGATATTTGCTTATACAAAAGAAATATCGGATGGTTATGCATATTTGGGATTTGATGTGGAGGTGGAAAATTCCACAGCAGAAAACCGGCTGGCAGAAGTAAGCGTTTTTATATCATTGGATGGCGTGGAGGAAATACTTGGAAATACAAAGCGTGTCATTCAGATAAACAAGGGTAAGACAGAAACAGCCCGCATGACCATGAATCTTAAGGATCCCCTGCTGTGGGATGCGGCTGATCCCAATCTGTATCAGGTAAAAGTACAGGTTAAAGATCTGGGCGTATACAGAACCCATTTTATTGCTGATAAAGATAATACTGTTGATGAAGCAGCTGTACTGTTCGGTATCCGTACCATTACTGCCGATGCGGTAAGAGGCCTTCGCATAAATGGTAAAGCAGTTAAGCTGAAGGGCGGGTGCCTGCATCATGATAACGGTCTGTTAGGTGCGGTATCCCTTTATGAGGCGGAAGCACGAAAAGTCAAAAAGCTGAAGGATCTTGGTTTTAATGCCATCCGTACCGCGCATAATCCGCCGTCTGCAGCATTGGTGGAAGCCTGTGACAGGCTGGGCATGTATATCTTTGATGAAGCCTTTGATGCCTGGGGGATCGCTAAACGCGGCGGTGATTACAGCCAGTTTTTTGAAAACGACTGGGAAAAGGATCTGTCAGCATTTGTAAGACGTGACAGGAGCCATCCTTCGGTCATCATATGGTCTACCGGAAATGAGATCCCGGAGAGAGGCGGACTGGATAACGGATATACCCTTGCCACTCAGCTTGCACAAACCATCAGGAGACTGGATCAGACGAGACCTGTAAGCAACGGCATCTGCTCATTATGGAGCGGCCTGGATGATGAATTGGCTAAGGGACAGAATCAGGAGCAGAATTCGGCGGACGGTCTTGATAAGACAAAGTGGGAAAGGGTAACCGAACCCTTTACCAACGGACTTGATATCGTAGGATATAACTACATGGAAGATCTGTACGAACGTGATCACGAGCTGTTCCCGGAACGTGTCATACTGGGATCGGAAAACTTTGCAGTGCAGATAGGATACAGATGGCCTTTTGTAGAAAGCCTTCCCTATGTGATCGGCGATTTCACCTGGACTGCATGGGATTATCTTGGGGAAGCAGGCATCGGTAAGGCAGTTTATGTTGATGAGGATGATCCGGCTGTAAAGAATCCCTGGTCGCTGATGCCCTGGCCCGGATCTCCCTATCCCTGGAGATGTGCAAATGACGCTGATTTTGATATAACGGGACATAGGCTTGCCCAGGGAGCATACAGAAGTGTTGTGTGGGGAAATAAAGAGACTTTTCTGTTTTCCATGCATCCCGCGACTTTCGGAAAAACGGAAGTGATAACAATGTGGGGATTTCCCGATGTACGTCCTGTCTGGAATTATCAAGGCTGGGAAGAAAGAAATGTAAAGCTTGTGGTCTATTCCTGTGCTGAGGAAGTGGAAGTATTTGTAAACGATAAGTCACTGGGAAGAAAGAAAGTAAGCAGGGAACGCCCCATGCCAAATACGGTATATTTTGAAACTACGTATGTACCGGGAAAGGTAGAAGCCGTAAGCTTTTCCGGCGGAGCCGAAGTAAGCCGCGACACATTGTTTACAAGCGGAAAAGCTGAACAGATAAAGCTGTGTCCGGAGAAAACAGTAATGAAGGCTGACGGCCATGACCTGATATACGTTAATATTGAATTGACGGATAAAGACGGAAAGATTGTTCCCGATGCAGAAATAAAGCTTCATGCTGAAATATCCGGATGCGGAAAGCTTGCGGGCTTCGGATCGGCAAATCCTGTAACGGAAGATGATTATACAGATGGTGATACCGTGAGTTACAGAGGACGCGCCCTGGCGATAATCAGATCCGGTTACGAGAAGGGAAGTACTTTATTGAAGATCATGGCAGAAGGAATTGGGGAAGCGGCAATAGAGCTTAAAATACAATAGTATAAAAAAGTACTTGAAAAGAATTTTTAATTACATTAGTCTTTTATTTGGACGTCCGAATCTTATGAATTACAGGCAAATAAACAGATCAGAGACTATATAAGAGGAGGCTTATGTAATGAACAGAGAAGAATTACACAGTTATATTTCCGACAGTACCGGAAACGAGAGTAATATCTGCCAGATATATGTTATCAGAGAGGATGAAACAGTTTATGATGACTGCTGGCGGGGATTTAAGACGGAAGATGCCATGAATGTCAATTCCGTGACCAAGGGTGTGATGGCGCTGCTTGCAGGGATCGCGCTGGATAAGGGATATATTAAGAGCGTGGATCAGAAGGTGATGGATTTTTTTCCTGACTATACCGTTAAACGCGGGGAGAAAACAATCTATGACGTAACGGACAGACATCTGCTTACCATGACGGCTCCGTATAAGTACAGGTCCGAACCGTGGACAAAGGTCTGCACCTCGGAGAATTGGACCCTTGCGGTACTTGACTTCCTTGGGGGACGTAATGGGATAACGGGCGAGTTTAAGTATGCCACCTTAGGGATACAGATACTTGCAGGAGTTATAGAGAATGCTTCCGGTAAGAAGTGTATAGATATTGCCAACGAGGATCTTTTTAATCCTTTGGGACTTCCGGAGAGGATCAACCATGGGGACAGTTCAAAAGAAGACCAGTTTGATTTCTTCATGAATAAGAATCCCAGAAAGTATGAGTGGTATTCCGATCCGTGCGATACGGTTACCGCGGGCTGGGGATTATGCATGTCGGCAAAAGATATGGCTGTGATCGGAAAGCTTGTGCTGGATGGCGGCAGGTATAAAGGTAAAAAGATCATCTCTGAAGAATACATAAGGGATATGCTTGCGCCGCATCTTAAACTGGGAGAAAGGTTTGGCAACATGTACTACGGGTACCTGTGGTACAAACCTTATGATAACAGGGAAGTATATGCGGCGATAGGCGACAGCGGAAACATCATCTATATCAATAAAGAGAAAAATATGTCTGTTGGTATGACCGGCACATTTAAGCCCAGGATATTCGACAGGGTTGAGTTTGTTGAGAATAAGGTATTACCTGCAGTCGGCTGACTGCAGTAATATATGAGGCTTCTGAAACAGGAGTGTTATGATCGGTGAATAAAAGATATGATCTGACGATAAAAGCGGCATACCTTGGATATGTGGTACAGGCGGTAGTTAACAATTATCTGCCGCTTTTATTTGTGCAGCTTCAGTCGGAATTTGGCATACCTCTTGGAAAGATAACACTGCTCATAACTTTCAATTTCGGGCTTCAGCTGCTGATAGATATGTTTTCCACGCCGTTTATCGAAAAGATCGGTTACAGGGCGTCGATGATATTATCAAATATCTGCGTTATCACGGGTTTCCTGCTGCTGACAATTCTTCCGGGGAAAATGGCAGATCCTTTTGCAGGGATACTGATAAGCGTATGTATCTACGCCGTAGGAGGAGGACTTCAGGAAGTGCTTGTAAGCCCGATCGTGGAAGCATGCCCGGCTGATAATAAGGAAGAGCAGATGAGTCTTCTTCATTCGGCGTATTGCTGGGGACATATGGCAGTGGTTCTGTTATCAACCGTATTCTTTGCTGTTTTTGGAATTTCCCAATGGAGGCTTCTGGCGGTTTTGTGGTGCGTGATCCCTGCCATTGATCTGATACTGTTTACAAAAGTGCCTATTGCAAAACTGGAAGCAGATACGGAAGAGAGTGTCGGGATAAAGGAACTGTTCTCACAGGGGATATTCTGGCTGATGTTTATCATGATGCTGAGTGCCGGGGCGTCCGAACAGGCGGTAAGCCAGTGGTCATCCGCATTTGCTGAAAAAGGACTGGGCGTATCAAAGACCCTTGGCGATGTGCTGGGACCTATGCTGTTTGCATTCTGCATGGCAATATCAAGAACCATATACGGAGTGAAGGGTCATAAGATAAAGTTGAGATCTTTTATGGGAGTATCCACTGCCCTCTGCATCGCAGCATATCTGATAATAGTCTTTGTTCCGGATCCCATGATCGCGCTTTTGGGATGCGGTCTGGCGGGATTTTCTGTAGGCATATTCTGGCCGGGTACCTTCAGTACCGCTTCTGCTACTGTAAAGGGAAAGGGTACACTGCTGTTTGCACTGCTTGCTCTGGCAGGTGATCTGGGCTGTTCCGGAGGACCTACATTTGCGGGACTGATTGCATCAGCTGCCGGCG
>CAMVRS010000143.1 GCA_947169935.1 uncultured Lachnospiraceae bacterium | reverse complement strand
TACCAAGGGAAGCAAGGATCTTAAGCTCCTTCGCAATAAGAAAGTAGTGGTATCCCTTAAGGAAGAAGATAAGATATATGACGAAGAGGATATGGAGATAGATCTTGCCAGCGCAAGACTCTTCTTTGTCTCTTCAAAGGCAGCATATATCAGTAAGGCTATCGAATCCAATGTGGATCTTGAAGATGAGCGTACCTGGCTGGCTAATCACAAGAGTGAGATCAATAACGAGCCCACACGCGATCCCTTCACGGAGAATCCTACGGACATCTCTTCGGACAGCGGTATCTTCTACAGATATGATAAGCTTTCCGATGCTGATTTTGAGACCAAGCAGCTTCTCATTGATTGTGAGAAGGCGGCTGAAGCCTGCGATAACTCCCTTGAAGGCGTTATCCACAGGATCTATATCAATTCAGGCATGTACGCCATTGAGCAGGAGATCATCAAATATGCCCAGAAATATGCTCTGGCTGTTAAGGCAAAAGGCCTTTATGACGGCATAGAGGGGCTTATCGATTTCATACGTACCGACTATGAGGCTATAGAGAACCAGGCGCGTCTTTCAAAAGAGCATATCGAGAAGAATATAGAGATAATGAAGACCAGTATGGTGCAGGATATCGAAGCTGCCCATGAGGAATTCGTGGCACGTATTACCGACGATTCACTGGAGACCCAGGTTGAAGAGATCAAGGAACTGGTTCGTGAGATAGAAAAGCGCCAGGAGCTTGCCAGCCGCCAGGCAGATAAGATGCAGTGGATCGCCCTTAAGCCCGAGATATTCGAAAAGAAGAACAACATCATCATCAGCGAGCTCAACAGATACCTGCAGGAAATCGATGATTATTACAAGAAGATCCGCGGTGATATCCTGGCGTCACAGGTCAGCGAGCTTAAGGATATCATTGTTAAGAAGATCAAGGAATACAAGGGTATAGACGAAGGTCTGATACGAAGGATAGCAAACATCTCCGATACCGAGATACCGCCTTCGGAGCTGAACGCTCTTAAGATGAATGATTACATCAATGAGCAGAAGGCAATACTGATCTTTAATACCATGGATAAAAAGGCGTATAAGAGAGACCTTGAGCGCGCCTTCAACGCCCAGACGGTAGAACAGTTTGTGGCATATAAGGAAGAGGTCATCAAAGTTGCACAGCAGCGTACAGCCCAGATGGTAGAGGAATTCAGGAATAATATAGATACCATCTCCGGAAGTCTGGAACTGCTGATCAAGGATGAGAGCAGGGCTATCGAAGAACAGAAGAAGGCTAAAGAAGTTCTGGATATGATAGGCGCCCAGGACGAAGCCCTGAACAGGAGAATATGGTCTGAAGAATAAAGGACAGATCTGTCCCTCCTTTACGGCAGCGATGTGATAGCATTGACTGTAGTGAAGGGGGGATTTTTTTATAGGAAATAAAAGGCAGCCGGATTTGAATAAGATAAGGAGAAAGAACTTATGAAGCTTAAAGATTTTTTGCAGGGATCACAAGCCGGTAAGAGCGGCATACTTTTTGCGGACAAGGTATCATTTGGGAATGCCCTGATCCGCAGGGAGAATCTTGAAGACTATACACTGCTTAAATGGAATGTTTATTGTAAAACGCCAATGGAGCAGGCGAAAGAGATTTTATGTGCTTATCTTGCACTGAAAAAAGCTCCGCTGCCTTCATTCCCCGATGCGAAAGGCGGCGTATACGTGATGTTCAATCTGTTAAGAAAAGGCGGATTTAAGACGCTGCCTGACAGCAGTGTAAGCATAAGGACCGCGGAAGAAGTACTTCGCAGGATCAACGAGATGAGAGAAAACGGCGTGACAGATGAGCTTAAAAAGGATGCCGCCGGTAATGAAAGACTGCGGGAACTGATGGCCATATCGGAGAAATATGAAGAGGCGCTTAAGGCAGAAGATGCTTATGACAAAGCAAGGATCCTCGGGGAAGCATTACGCATCATGGAGGAGAAAGGCAGGGATGCCCTTGCTCATATTCCCGGGGCAGCCAGTAGTTTTGTGGGTGTTTTATCGGACTGCAGGTGGAGTGTATCCGAAAAAAGATTTATAGAAAAGTTTTCCGGACTGGCGCAGGGCAGCAGTGCGGAGACCGTAGAATACGCTGAAAATAAGACGGATATAGGCGGGAGTTTTTATAAGGCCCGCGGCAGCGCTGCCGAAGCTGCTTTTGTGGCGAAGGAGATCCTTGATAATAAAAATATACCGTATGGGCAGGTGGCAGTATACTATGCATCTCCCGTATTTATTCATTTCCTTAAGGCTGAGTTTGAAGCGAATCATATACCTTATAAGGTTACGGAAGGGTTTCCGGCAACAGAGATGGATACCGTTTCATTGATGCTTTCCATACTGGATGCGGCGGATAAGGATTTTACATATTCATCAATGGCCGGAGTTGTACAGAATAAAAAGCTCAGTTTTGAAAATGTGATCGATAAGAAAGAGGAGCTTTACCTTAACCCGGTCAATGAATACAGGAAGGCAATACGCGCAGCCATAGGCTGGGGCGCAGACAGGTACAGAGAGTATTTAAACAGCGTTAATAATGATGAGCCGGCTGAAGATAACTATGATGACAAAGAGAAGTATTCTTATGCCTGCACAGCATACAGGAAAAAGCTGCTTTTTGCGCAGTTCCTTGTTGAGATGACAGAACTGTTTGAAGGTGAATTTACGGTATCCGGATTGTTCGGAAAGATCCTGAAATTCGTCAAAAAGTATACATATAAGAGTAATAAAGATAAAGTGGTACTTGATAGCGCGCTGGATGAAATGCGGAAGCAGTTTGTTTTTCTTGATGACAGCAGTTTTATGTTTAAGGAAAAGACAGATTTTATACGCCATATGCTCAGCGGAATGACCGTGGATGATGATGAAAAGACGGAAAGCGCTGTATTGATAAGTCCCATAAACAGTGTTTTCCTGCCGGAAAGAAAGTACAACTATGTAGTCGGAATGACTGCAACAGGCTTTACTCTGGATGATAAGCAGTCACCTCTTCTTTCAGATGCCGAAAAGATAAAGTATATATGCGGGGCGGAAGATGATGATTCAACCGTTGATCTGGCGTACAGACGCAATGACCGACGGAAGGAAGCACTGATAAGGAGTTTTGGCCTTCTGGATAAGAATGCAAAGCTGTCGTTCAGTTATTCATATTACGATACGGTAGGCCTTCGTGAATCAGCACCGGCAGTAGTATTTCTGGAACTTAGCGCCGGCAGCGATGTTACAGCCCTGCCTGCTTATGAAGATATGCCTTACATTTGTGACGGCGATATCGAGATAAAAAAAGACAGAGTCAAAGCTTTGAGCGAGGCCGGGCGTAATGAACTGATCAGGAAGAAACAGAAGGAAGATAAGGATAAAGATCCGGATATAAACGAAAACTGGGAAGCTGAAATCCAAAAGGATGATAAAACCGAAACCCAAAAGGACGGGAAAACCCAAAATAAAATGAGCGCTTCAAAAGTGCAGCTGTTATTGGGCTGTCCGTTAAGATATCATTACCGTTATGACTGCGGATTCAATGATGACGTGCCGGCAGAACCTTCCGGACATCAGTGGCTGGATCCGGCGCGCAAGGGCAATCTGTTCCATTACACGATGGAAGGCTATATCAGGCGTGCAATGCCTCCTGCCGGCAGCGGTAAAACTATTGATGAAACGGTCTTTGAAGAAGAATATAAAAAGGCAGCCGGCGAGGTACTTAAGGAATTGCCTTATGCATCGCAGATTGTATATGATAAGGAGCTCCGGGAAACAAAGGAACAGATAAAGAAGTATCTGGGGTATATGCACGAGAGCTGGAATAAAGCTCTCCCTGACGGAACAACACGCAAGCTTATAGGCTGCGAGCTTAAGTTCGGACCGGATGATGACATTGATGTTATATATTACGGGGATGGATATTCCATCAGTATGATCGGATCTATAGACCGGGCCGACGGATATATTGATGCTGACGGAGTGCTAAAGATCAGGATCATCGATTATAAGACAGGTAAGAAAAAGAACAAAGAGGATGAAGTGAAAAATGGAAAACAGATCCAGCATTATCTGTATGCTTCTGCTATGGAGTGTTATCTGGATTCGGAAAAAGGTAAGAAGGAGATCCAAGAACTCTTTGCCGATGAACTGGCCTCATTGGGGCTTGAGCAGATAAAGGATTATGAGTTTGAATGGATAGGTTATGTATTTCCTTATGAGACAGATAAAAATCTGGAATATGAGGTGACAGGCGATGTTTTGGAATTAAAGAACAATCAGGAAGAAGAAACGGACGCAGATGATCCGGCAGAGGAAGAGCATGACGGAGTCCGTTTCCCGGAGCATGTCTGCGATGCGCTGGATAAGATGATAGGATGCAGATTGAAAGGGGAAGCAGATAAAGCCCGTGCCAATACGGAAGAACTGATGGATGAACAGCTTGAGAAATGCGCTCTAAAAAAACATTGTGATGAGAATTACTGCGGATTTAAGGATATCTGCCGCAGATGGATAGGTATAAGTTTATCTGAAGAAGAGGAGAATGATAACGAATGAGAGTATTATCCATGACAGAAAAAGAAATGAGAGAAGATATCGTCAATGATCTTAAGGCGAATATTTTTGTTGAGGCCGGAGCCGGTGCAGGCAAGACCCGTCTGATAGTAGACCGTATCGTGAACCTGCTGCGCAACGGTGCCGATCCTTCCGAGATAGTGGCTATAACTTTTACAAAAGCTGCCGCTGAGGAATTGCGCATAAGGATAATGAACGCCCTTAAGGATGAAGGACTTAATGATATACTCAGCCGTTTTGACCGGATCCAGATTTCAACGATACACAGTTTTTGTAATGTATTGATCTCGGAACAGGCCTTATCTGCAGGTCTGCCTATAGATATGGAACTGATGGAAGAAGAGGAAACTGCAGAGCAGAAGCGCAAGCTGTTTGAAGAATTCTTAAGCGGTCTGACAGAAGCTGACTGGGATAAACTTGAGGCGTCAAAGCCTGAAGGATATCAAAGATTTCAGATCAGAACTTATATGGAAGAGATGTATATGGCCATGGCGGATCTTCCGGATGACTGTATGATAAAAATACCGGAGAAAGAAAGTGATTTTTCTAAAATACTGCAGGATATAGAAAAACTTAAACTTTTTGTTGACGGTGACAAAGAGTTAAAAATGCTTCCTTTAAAGGAGCGGGTAATAAATGCGATCAATGCATGCATAACAAAAAAAGAAAGAGAAAAAGGGCAGAAGGAACTGTCCAGTCTGAAAGATATTCAAGATATTTTTTGCGGAGCTGATAAAGGGGTACAGAAAGAACCCCTCAGCAGATACGGCCAAAGCTTAATGAAAGGCAGTGGCGATTACGATGCTCTGATGGCGGCTCTGGCGTCAGGAAAAGCTCTTATAGCAAAAAGCAATTTTAAGTCTGTGATAGATAAGGCCGGCATAGAGGATAAGAATAAAGAATTATCAGAAGAATTCAAGGATTATGCAGCATCATGCGGATGTGAATATCTGATCTTTCTTTATGGAAAATTCGATACAGAGGGGAAAAGAAAAAATAAGCTTGAGCAGAAAATGGACGTACCCGGGGCGATAGATTATTCATGCATGAAGTTTAACATGGGAAGAACTGCCTGTGAGTATGCTGTAAAAGCCAGGAAATATTACAGGGAAAAACAGGCTTCTAATAAAATGTCCAATGACCGTCTGCTGGAACTCACATATAAAATGGTATTTACGGAGGATAAAAAAGCTCTCAGATGTTTTGCGGATAAATACAAGCATTATTTTGTTGATGAATTCCAGGATACGGACAGGATACAGGAAGGCTTTATATACAGGCTCGCATCGGAGGTTGATGATCCGGGCAAGCTGCGGGAGGGAGCGCTTTTTGTTGTGGGTGATCCCAAGCAGTCCATCTATCGTTTCAGAGGAGCACAGCCTGAGATATATTTTGAAACGAAAAATAAGATGGAAGCTGCAGATAATGCAAAGGTCTATGTTCTTTCACATAATTACAGATCAAATGAAGATATTATAGAATGGGTGAATGATAAATTCACGGCATCTGACAGTATTACGCCTATTGTGAACGGCGCCGGGGCACAGGGCTATCAGGGGATGACGCATGTTAAGGACATTGCTTCCGATAATAAGGTGATCGCGGGAGTATATCATGTAGATACAGCGGATCCATTCAGGATACTGGATATAAAAAAGGATAACGGTGACCCTCTGTATGCATATTCCGAATGGACGTCGGAAGAAGATAAAAATGCTCTGATAAAGATAATAAAAACGCTTACTTCAAAGGATGATAATGGAACCCCTCTGTATTGGATAACAGATCATGATGCGGATAACAAACCTTTTTCCAGAGGGATAAAGTATTCGGATTTCCTGCTGATAAGCCCGCAGAAGGATAAGATGGGTGAATATGTTAGTGTGTTGACACGTTATAACATTCCTGTCGTGCTGGATGGAAAATATGAGCTGAATGCAGATAAGTATTTCTGCGTTTATGCAAGGGTTTTACGTTTCCTGCTGAATCCCAGGGATAATTACCTGAGGCTGGGGGCTCTGGAAGCATTAAGTACTACTTTTGATACCGACAGCAAAACAGATGATAACAGTACGGCTGATGATATCCTTGCCTGTCTGTATGAGAGTGTAAAGGGGATGAGCCCGTATGGAGTGGCTGATTTCCTGGAAAGACAGCTATCGGTTTGGATGGATAAGGATAAAGCCATGAGCAGAACGGAACTGCTCATATCACAGAGTCATATAAGGCAGATGGTGGAATGGATCTGCACCAACAGCAGTGATGCGGCGACGCAGATGACTGATACAGTACAGCGGTATATTGATGAGGGAATAGAGCATGAGCTTCCGCTTGCTGAAGGAGTTGATGCAGTAAGGTTTATGAACCTGCATAAGACAAAAGGTCTGGATGGCGGCATAGTGATCATTATGGACCGGCGTATGAAAGCGCATAAGAAAGCTGTTAATATGATCAACGGATCCGAATACTATCCTGGGATGAAAAGCTGGTCAGCATTAAAATTCAGACCCGAAGAAGAATATATGCAGGAGCAGCCGGGGCAGCCATACAGTCTGGCTTTGGCGAGCGACGCCGCAGAATTTCACAGGCTTGAATATGTAGCCGTTACCAGGGCAAAACAGGCTGTTATCTTTATGGGAACTATCCCGCAGAGGTCGAATACAGGAGGGATATTTGCCGGAGCAGGGCTGGTAACGAATGGTAAACCCAAAGATCTTCCTAAGGATATGGGCTTTCCCGTGTTTGATGCCATAAATTCCGACGCATTTGACTATCAGATCCGTGATACCGCAGACATGATGGAACTGATAGGTAGTGGTATTGATGTATCTAAGTATAAGCCGGAGAATCCGCCTGCTTATGATGTTTCGTCTGATGCTTATCTTAAGGACGATTCGGCCGAACATACGGAAACAGGCATAGTAAAAAGAAAGTCGCCCAGCCGTCTTGAAGCGGAATCGGATACCATAGAAAAAGCAAAGGATGATGCAAAAAAGAGCGGTAAGACTGAAGATTACGGAAACTCCATAAAGAGGCCTGTGGGGGAGGCAGCCGGAGACATACTTCATAAGGCCATGGAATTGCTGGTTGCACTCCGATGGGATAAGAAAACACTTTCTGAAGATGATATAAGATCCTGCAGTATCCAGGCGCTGTATCATAATACCGCAAGGCTTGATGAAGTCATTGGTGCGGCAATGAGCCGTGAAGATGTTGAGGGCTTTGTTTCTGCCTGTGCCAAAGCTTATAATGCATATCTTGATGAGATCTGGGATGGTATAGAAGCGGTTTATCCCGAGGTGGGATTCTCTTATGCTAGCGAGACGGATGACGGTAATAAGACCTGGATGAACGGAACTGCCGACCTGGTGATCAAAATGAAAGACGGCAGTTATACTCTTTATGATTATAAGTCCAATAATGATAAAAATGTTCCTGAGGCGGTGATGGAGCTTGGACTTAGGGAGATATATACGCCACAGCTCACGGTCTATTACGGAGTGATCAGGGATATGTTTAATGTAAGCGGTGATGATATCACGGTTGCCATTATCTCCTTTTCCCAAAAAGATGAGAAGGGAAATATCCTGGGCGGAGACGGGATACGTGTACGCTGTACGCAGATAAAAGTAACGGATTAAAACCGGGGCGGCATTATGCTGCCCGGGGGGATATTTCATAAGGCGGTACCAAAAACCACGATGTGTTGAGCATCGTGGTTTTTGCGTGGACAGATCTGTCCACACCCGGCTGCCCGCCCGGGATATAATATACTCATAAGATAAACAAATATAAAAAACAGGAGGGTAAGCAGATGGGGATGAGTAAAAATGTGAATATTAAAGATAACAAAAGGATCAACAGTCATAATATTCCTGTAGAGTATCCCGAAACGCAGGAATTGGCGGGGCATGTATTTCATCATCTGGCAGGCGGTCTCTATAAGGCAGATGAGGAGTTTGAGCTCACAAAGGCCGAGGCACGTAAAATACTGAGAGAGTATAGAAATGTCAGACTGGTTGTGCGGAAAAAGCCCGGTGAGAAAGATCAATACAGTGATTATGCTAACTGGCGTCAGATGACGTTGTACTGCAGGCTTACCGTCGGCCACTATGATGTATATCAGGTGGTTTATGCATATACATTTGGCTATGAGCATCCGGAATTGGAGTTATGGCTGAGAGATGAGCATGATTGGGATAAACTGCTGAGATCCGCCGGTAAACGCGTACATAGTGAAATGGCAAAATTAGAAGATTGTCATAAAGATTTTGATAAAATGGACATTTTATGCCATTATGTATTTTCGGAACTCTATGGGGAAACAAATAATGCAAAGGTGCAGGCAGCATTGCCTAAGCTGCGCAGGGCTTTTGAGTGGAACTGGCCTGAAGCGGGCATACCGGGTTTTCTGCGTATGGGAGATTATGTATGTGAGGAGATCGAGGATGGGATCTATAAGTTTGTCAGATATTACAGTATCAAAAAACACTGGGAGTATACATATGCCTATATAGCAGAGATCCCTTTCCCGGAGGGTATAACTGCTGATGATATCGCATACATCTGTGAATGTGAAATGGACGGCGGAGGCTGGTATATTCCTGAAGAATCCAGGGCAGTATGTATTGCTATAGGAAAAGAACACTTTGACCGCCTGCGTGAGATGAACAGTCACGAATTCAGGTATCATCCCGAATCCGAAACCGCTAAGGCGGAAAAGAGGCGGGGATGAGGGTAAAAGCACTGTGATCGTTGACGTGCCCGGCCATGCGTAATAGTATATATAGTTGATACATGATATAAGGAGTACTGCTTTATGCCGGCGTTATTAAAACCTGAAAATACCAATGAATGGAAGAACTTTCTGATAAGCGAGATCAGTCTGTGGCTGGTCTATATACTGAGGACAAAAACCAACAGGGATAATCCGATGCTTTATTCAAGAAAAGGCCTTGATGGGACGGTATGCAGTGAACTGGCTGCGCATACCGGAAATGTCCTCAGCGAAAAACAGGCAAAGACAGTTGAGCGCTGTCTGGAAGTGCTCACCGACATGGGACGCTGGTTAACTGATAACAGATCGGGATGCGAAAGAAAAAGCATTGCTTATATGGCATATGTGATATTCGGCGGGCGGATCTGTATATCGAAGGACACCAATGCCGGCACGGCATATTATTTTGAACCATGGCTTTCACCGGCCGATGTTTCTCTTATCTGTGCGGCGGTTGAGAGCAATCATTATCTGTCGGCCGGCGAAAGAAATTTTCTTTTGGAAAATACGGTAAATGCCCTTGGTATAAACAGAGGAGAGAGCTTCTATAAAAGAGATGAAGACGATGACCCGTGGAAATTGCCTGAAACACAGGGCTATAATTTTGAGTTTACCATGTTAAAGAGGATTGCTATCCTTCACGAGGCGATCAGGCGTGGTTTTAAGATAAGGCTTAAGTATGGCTGCTATGTCTGCGGGAAAAAGAGGCCGGTATTCGCGGAGAAAAACCCTGATAAAGAGAGCGTACTTAATCCGTATGCCATTATTTTTCTGAGAGGCCAGTGCTATCTTGTTGCCACACATGAAGGCTACAAAAATCCCACTCATTACCGTATAGACAGGATATATGATCTGGCTGTAAAGACCGTGCTTCAAAACGGTGAAGAGATTGCCGTGCCACGGGAGGAAATGCCGGCGGCATTAAAGGCGTATTTTAAGGAGGGATATTTCCTTTCGGAAAAATATGCAGCGGATCATTCGCTGATGGCATATCAAAGTGCCAGGGACAGGAAGGTATGTGAATTCCTTATAGATGAGAAACAGCTTTCAATAGCGGTGGATCACTTTGGCACACAGCTTAACCTTTTGGATCAGGGGGAGGGGAGACTGCTTGTCAGGGTAAAAGCAGATTATGAGAATATAAAACTTTTCTGCATACAGCAATGTATCTTTGTATCGCCGGTATCTCCGCCGGAGCTTAAAGCTGATGTAAAGGAGTCTCTTAAGGCAGCGTATGATAAAATTATAATATGAGTATAATTGACACGGCATATATCTGCCTGTAAAATGAATATTGTTCGGCAGCTAAGCAGGTTTACATCTTTTCTGGGGCGCTGCGGTTGCGGGTTCGACTCCCGCCATGGCTTAGGTCATGTAGCTCAACGGTAGAGCACAGTGATCAATCTGCTGATATCGCCGAAGGGGCCGGCAGCTAGACGGATTTACTTCAATGGGACTGTCAATCTTTAATCCGTCGATATCGCCGGTTTTTTATTCCGGTTACGAGGAGGTATGATATGAAAGACATATTTAAAACATATCTGTT
>CAMVRS010000142.1 GCA_947169935.1 uncultured Lachnospiraceae bacterium | reverse complement strand
CGAGACCGGTGCAGGCCAGCACGGCGTGGCAACGGCTACGGCAGCAGCCCTGATGGGCATGGAATGCGTCGTGTTCATGGGTGAGGAGGACACAAAGCGCCAGGCACTTAACGTATACCGCATGCGCCTTCTGGGATCGGAAGTTATCCCTGTAAAGAGCGGTACAGCCACCCTTAAAGATGCGGTCAGCGAGGCCATGAGAGAATGGACCAGCCGTATCAGCGATACACATTACTGCCTGGGTTCCGTAATGGGCCCCCATCCCTTCCCTACCATAGTAAGGGATTTTCAGTCGGTCATTTCAAGAGAGATAAAGCAGCAGATAATGGAGAAGGAAGGCAGGCTTCCCGATGCGGTAATGGCCTGTGTAGGCGGAGGCTCCAATGCCATCGGTACCTTCTATAATTTCATTGAAGATAAGGATGTGCAGCTTATAGGCTGTGAGGCAGCAGGCCGCGGCATTGACGGTTTCGAGACGGCTGCAACCATCAACACAGGACGTCTTGGTATCTTCCACGGAATGAAGAGCTATTTCTGCCAGGATGAATACGGCCAGATCGCTCCCGTTTATTCGATAAGCGCAGGTCTTGATTATCCCGGCATAGGGCCCGAACATGCTTGGCTGCATGATACAGGCCGTGCGCAGTATGTACCTGTCACTGATGATGAGGCAGTGGAAGCCTTTGAATATCTTTCACGTACCGAGGGTATCATCCCTGCAATAGAATCGGCCCACGCAGTGGCTCATGCAAGAAAGATCGCACCCACTATGGGTAAGGATAAGATAATAGTAATAACCATTTCCGGCCGCGGTGATAAGGACTGCGCGGCTATTGCAAGATACAGAGGGGAGGACATCAATGAGTAAGATAGCAGAGGCTTTTAAGAACGGTAAAGCATTCATACCCTTCATTACCTGCGGGGATCCCGATCTTGATACCACCAAGGCTGCAGTAAAGGCCATGGTAGAAAACGGAGCAGACCTTATAGAGCTGGGCATTCCTTTTTCGGATCCTACGGCTGAAGGCCCGGTCATCCAGGGAGCCAATGTCCGCGCTCTCTCAGGCGGAGTTACCACGGATAAGGTATTTGATATGGTGCGTGAACTCAGAAAAGATGTAAGCATCCCAATGGTATTCATGACCTATGCAAACGTTGTTTATTCCTATGGAGTAAAGAGCGGGAACGAAAGCGGCGCGGAAGCCTTCATAAAGACCTGTGCCGAAGTGGGCATAGACGGCCTGGTGCTTCCCGATGTTCCTTATGAAGAGAAAGAGGAATTCATGCCTCTCTGCGATAAATACGGCGTTGATATGATAAGCTTCATAGCTCCTACTTCCGAGAACCGCATCGCCATGATAGCAAAAGAGGCGAAAGGCTTTATTTATATAGTATCCAGCCTTGGCGTGACCGGCGTGCGCAGCGAGATCAAGACAGACCTAGAGTCTATAGTGAAACTGATCCGCGCAAATACCGATGTGCCCTGTGCCATCGGTTTCGGTATCTCAACCCCTGAGCAGGCTGCAAAGATGAGCAGCATATCCGACGGCGCCATCATCGGCAGTGCCATAATCAAGCTGCTTGAAAAGCACGGCAAGGAAGCTCCCAAATATATCGGGGAATACGTGAAGTCGATCACCGATGCGATGAAATAACCAAGGTTGAAAACACCTCCGGCTTTGGTTATAATGATCCGGAATCATATTTTCTGGAGGTTTTGATGGATTCTGCCGGCATGATAAGTCTAGATGAATACCTGGAGCGGAATGGTAAGTTTTCTTTTACGGATGCTTACAGATCTATCAGACCGCTTTTATTATCCATGGCTAAGGATGAGGGGAAAGCTGCCATACACGGAGAGATCGATCCGTCCAATATGATGGTACAGCAGGATGGAACCCTGATACTTACCGATTCCGGCTTTATCTGCGATTATGAGGATGATGTATATGCCATCTGTGCCGTGATCTATAAGATGATCACCGGTATCACGGCGGCAAATGCGCTGCAGCGCTCAAGCGGCGTAAAGCTGGATGCTCCTTCCCGGAAAGGTGCCGTTATTTCATTTTATGAAGAACAGGTACTGCTGATGGGGATGGAGACCGACAAAGAGAAACGGATAAAATCTCTTGAAGAGCTGGATCTTATGATCAGTAATCCGCCGGTAGACAGTTTTGATAATTCCATATTTGACAGTGGTTCAAAGGGTGAAGCAGCAGATAAGCCAAAGACCGATAATAAGAGGTTCAGAAGGCTCCTGGCTAAAAACAATAATGCCGTTACCCTGATGAAGCATAAAGGGAGCATAGGCGGTCTGATAGTACTGGCTCTTGTGGTTATAATCCTGATCGCGGTTGTAAAGTATGCTCTTGACGCGAAAGATGATAAAACTGCAGAAAATGTTGCAGGTGAAGAGCTTGAAATACCGGGATTAAAAGAGATAATTTCTCATGATATGCATATGTCCTTTGTGGGTGAAGCTGAAGGGCGGATGGAAAAGTGCTATGGTGCATTTTATACCATCGACGGGGAAGAATACTGTGTCTGCGCTTATATCCATGAAACTGATAATCTGATCAGCAGGAAGTGTATCTGGGGCAAATGTACTTTTGGTACGGAAGATACGGAAGACAGTTATTCATTTACTGTTGAAAATAACGAAGAAAAGAACCTCATCAGCATAACCAAGAAGGAAGAGGAGACTGTTATCAGTATCAATAATATAGAATACATCTGTACATCGAACGAGATGGATGAGATATCGGTAAAGGAGTTTCATAATATCATCGATCTGATATACTGACAGAAAAATATCATTTGACATAAACCGCCGTCTATGATATTATCTGTTTTTGTGACGGGCCACTAGCTCAGTCGGTAGAGCACTTGACTTTTAATCAAGTTGTCGGGGGTTCGATTCCCCCGTGGCTCACGTCTTTATAAACCGCTTGAACAGGCGGTTTTTTTATTTTCAGGCATACTCGGATCAGAGGGACGGCCTGCCCCCCTTGTCATTACAAAGGGAATATGATATAAAAAATTTTGGGGGTGGGTCATGAAAAGATGTATTTGTATAATACTATTGCTTCTTATCCCGTTATTTCTGAGTACTGATGTTTATGCGTCGGGGACAGGTTCAAAAAAAGACAGCAGTACCGCAGGCAGCAAGGATGATGATAAAAAGGATTCCAAGCTGGTAAGAAAGCTGCAGGGCTATAAGGAGACCTTCGAGGATCTGTTTGAAGGCGAGCTGAAAGCCACGCTTACCGATGCGGAGAAGGAACATGTGCGTAAAACCTATATGAAGCTGTATAAGCACAGCTTTGACGGCTTTTTCCTTAACATTAAGGAGCGCTTTCCCGTTATACGCCAGAAGTTCGGTGAGGAGACCAAAGGCTGCGGCATTATCTTAGTGATCGCTTTCCTGATCACATCTGTCATCCAGGGAGCAAATAATAAGGTGGTCATCGGCAGGCATCTGCGGCTGTATGAAGGAAAGGTTTCCGAACGCTACAGGATCAAAGACGAGCATCTTTCGGAGTCGCGGCTGGTGGGTAAACTGGTCTGGTTTGCGCTGGTCCTTGAAGGCATTATGCTGGTGGCGGTCATATTTAAGAGCGACGGCATACTGTTTCATAACCTTTTTGGGCTGGATCTGCATAATACCCTGTGGCGTGCGGTGGCTTATAACTGTATAAGGCTGCTGATCAGCTTCCTGGCAATGCTCATACCCTTCCTGATAGCGTACCTCATATCGCTTCCCATAGCTGTTATCCGTGAAGCCATTTCGGAGAGGACCTATGAGAGGGGACCTACATTCCATGCCCAGGCTCTGGATCTGCTGGATAACAGGATAGTGCTGGGTGTCCTTGGATTCTTTTCAGGACTGATCTTTATACATATCAATTATGTTTCCTGGTTTATATATCTGGAAGCGGCAGGTTATTTTTAGAAGGATCAACAGGCAAAATGGGTAATTCAGAACTGATAAAGGATATAAACCTTTTACTGCGGTACTTCCAGTTGATGCGGGATACACAGGATGAAAAGGAACTGAACCGGTACCATATCATGTGTAAGAAAAAGCTTGATGAGGTCTACAGAGGCAGGAAGGTATTGATGAAGGCAAGGAAAAAGCGGCTCAGGATGGAAAAAAAGGTTAAAAAACAGCCGCTTTGACCCAGGTCTTATTTGCATTTCCGCCGCTGAAATGATACAATAAAATTTAGTTTTTATGAATCAGAATAAGCGGAGGAAGAAAGACATGTCAGAAAGAAAGATCGGTACTACCTGTGTTCAGGGAGGATATACTCCCGGTAACGGCGAACCCCGCCAGATACCCATTATCCAGTCCACTACATTCAAATATAATACCAGCGAAGATATGGGAAAACTCTTCGATCTGGAAGCCAGCGGGTATTTCTACACCCGTCTGCAGAACCCCACTAACGACTATGTTGCAGCAAAGATCACCGAGCTGGAAGGCGGTGCGGCAGGTATGCTCACCTCATCCGGCCAGGCGGCTAATTTCTTTGCGCTTTTCAATATCTGCGAATGCGGCAGCCATATCGTATCTTCATCTTCCATATACGGCGGCACCTTCAATCTTATTGCCGTTACCATGAAGAAGATGGGCATAGATGTGACCTTTATAAGCCCTGACTGCAGCGAGGAAGAGCTGAATGCTGCATTTAAGGATAATACCCGTGCCGTATTCGGCGAGACCATCGCAAATCCCGCACTTACGGTGCTGGATATCGAGAAGTTCGCAAAGGCAGCGCATGCACACGGCGTGCCTCTTATCGTAGATAACACTTTCCCTACGCCCGTAGGCTGCAGACCCATCGAGTGGGGCTGCGATATCGTGACACATTCCACCACCAAGTATATGGATGGTCACGGCGTGGCTGTAGGCGGTGCCATAATAGATTCCGGTAACTTCGACTGGATGGCTCATGCGGACAAGTTCCCCGGCCTTACCACTCCCGATGATTCCTATCACGGCATCACTTATGCGGAAAAATTCGGAAAAGGCGCATTTATCACCAAGGCTACGGCACAGCTGATGAGAGATTTCGGCAGCATACAATCACCCCAGAATGCTTTCTATCTGAATCTGGGACTGGAATCCCTTCATGTACGTATGCCCAAGCATGTTGAGAACGGAACTGCGGTAGCGGAATTCCTTGAGAAACATCCCAAGGTTAAGAAGGTAAGCTATCCCGGCTTAAAGAGCAATCCTTATTATGAGAGAGCGCAGAAGTATTTCGGACATGGCGGCTGCGGCGTGGTATCCTTCGAGCTGGAGGGTGGCAGACCGGCAGCAGAAGCTTTCATGAAGAAGCTTAAACTGGCTGCAATAGAGACACACGTGGCAGATGCAAGGACCTGCTGTCTGAATCCTGCAAGCTCCACTCACCGTCAGCTGACTGATGAGCAGCTTGTTGCAGCAGGCATACCCGCAGGTCTGGTCCGTATGTCCTGCGGCCTTGAAGATAAGGCTGATCTGATCGCCGATATCGAGCAGGCACTTGCTTAAGGCGCCTGTTAAGCGGTCAGCGAAAAGACCCGTATGCGGGTAATGAGCGTGATCTGAAAACGGTATATATATGACAGGAGGGAAAAAAGATGTTTGGATTTGGAGCAATGATTGACAAACTGAAAGAGCATCCCAAGACTATAGTTCTTACCGAAGGTGAGGATCCCCGTGTGCTGGAAGCGGCTTCACGTCTTCTCGCAAGCAATTTCCTGACGCCCATCCTTTTAGGTGATGAGAAAGAGGTGGCAGATGCTGCAGAAAAAGCAGGTTTTAACATACGTGGTGCCAAGATAATCGATCCTGCTAAATATGAACGTCTGGAAGAGGTTATCAATGAGTTTTACGAGATCCGCAAGGAAAAGGGAATGACCATAGAGAAGGCGCAGAAGATGATGCTGCAGCGTAATTACTTCGGTACTATGCTGGTTAAGATGGGAATAGCAGACTGCCTTCTGGGTGGAGCTACCTATTCTACAGCGGATACCGTTCGTCCGGCGCTTCAGATAATAAAGACCAAGCCGGGCAATTCAGTCGTATCTTCATGTTTTATACTGGTGCGCCCCGGTGCTACCGGTGAAAATGAAGTGCTGGCAATGGCAGACTGTGCTATCAATATTTCCCCTTCGGAAGACGAGCTGGTTGAAATATGCGGAGAGACCATAAAGTGTGCACGCATATTCGGCGTGGATCCCAAGGTAGCATTCTTAAGCTATTCGACCTGGGGTTCGGGCAAGGGTGATTCAGTTGATAAGATGCGTAATGCTGCTCTTAAGGCGCAGGAGGAATTCCCTGATGTTCCCATCGATGGTGAATTCCAGTTCGATACCGCTGTATCACCCCGTGTGGCAAAGCAGAAGGCTCCCGGCAGTTCGGTAGCGGGATATGCAAATACCTTTATCTTCCCTGATATCAATGCAGGTAATCTGGGTTACAAGATAGCGCAGCGCATGGGTAATTTTGAGGCTTACGGCCCCATCCTGCTTGGTCTGAATGCCCAGGTAAATGACCTCTCCCGCGGCTGCAACGCTCTTGAGGTCTATTCCATGGCTATCATCACAGCAGCCCTTACTTAATGAAGCTGACTGTAGCGAAAAGCGACAAAGAAAAGAAGGATTTCCTTCGTTTCAGAAGAAGTATATACGGCGGCAGCAGGCGCTATATAGACGATAATTATTTTATGCTCTGTGAGATCTTTTCGGGAAAACTGCATTTCACACAGGGCATAAAATTTTATCCGGTCAGCGTATCGTCGGAGTCGGGCGATATGCTCTGTCAGGCGCTTATCGTATATGCGCCGCAGCTTCCGGAATACATACAGCTTTGCTTTTTTGAAAGTCTTCCGCATCAGGAAAAAGCTGTTAAGATGCTGACTGATATCGCAGCCGATTACGGCAGACGTCTTAACTGCAAAAAAACAGTCATAGGTCTTAACGGTCATGTGAACTACGGTCTGGGACTTCTGGACTCCCATTTTGAGGAACGTAATTCTTTTTCGTCTCCGGGCAATCCAATGTATTACAATGAATATTTCAGAAAAGCGGGCTTCAATGAAGTGGGGCTTAATTCTTATGTGGTCAACCATTATGATGACCGCCTGGAAAGATTCAGCCGCGCCCTGGAGCGCATAGATAAGAATTACAGTTTCCGTTATTTTGACAAAAAGGAATTCGACAGGTATTCAAAGATCTATACCGATCTGAACAATCTCTGCTTTAGCGATCATCCGTTTTATTATGCCAGGGATTATGAAGATGATAAGGAAATGCTCAAAGAGCTTTTTCTCTTCATGAAAGAAGATTCACTGATATTTGCCTTTAAGGATGAGGAGCCGGTCGGTTTTATTATGTGGTACCCGGATTTTAATGAGCTTGCTGCCAGAGGTGAATCCTTCGGAACAAAACATTTCTTTAAGAATGTGATCGCAGGTAAAAAGATCCGTACCGCAAAAGTGATGGAATACGGCGTGCTGGAAAAGTACCGCGGACGCGGACTCCCTGCAGCACTTATATATAAAGCTTTTAACCTGATAAAGGATCAGGGTTATACGCGCATAGAAACTTCATGGATACTTGAGGATAATGATGACTCCAACAGTTTCTGCCGTGTGAGCTGTGATTCGTTGTACAAGAAATATGTAGTATTTGAAAAATCACTGTCATCCTGAGCGGAGCGAAGGATCTTTATGAAAGTATTACTTTTTCGTCCAAAACCGCATAAAGAGACCATAGGCTTACAGAACGTGATGATCTGCGAGCCTCTTGAGCTTGAATATATTTCTTCCAATATCGAGGCGCTGGGGCATAAATGCATAATAATCGACATGATCCTGGAGAAGAAACCGGTATCATATTTCGTAAACAGGCTCAAGCCCGATGTCGTGGGTATCACCGGCTATATTTCACATGTAAATATCATGAAGGAATATGCAAGGCAGGTAAAGCAGTGCGATCCAAATATTGTGACCATAATCGGCGGCGTCCATGCCGAGGTGAATCCCGGGGATTTCAGATCAAAGTACATCGATTATATAATCCGGGCAAACGGCATACGCACTTTTATCGAGATTCTTAACAAGCTGGAAGGCAGGGAAGATAAGGAGCCGGAGTGTGTTTATCATACCGGGAAGAAAGCACCCAAGAAAGATACAACATTCAAATATCTTTATCCCGACAGGAACAAGGTAAGAAGATACAGATCAAAATACTATTACATGTTCCACCGCAACTGCAGTCTGATAAAGACTTCCTTTGGCTGTCCCTATAACTGCAAGTTCTGTTTCTGCAGACAGATAACGGATGATCAGTACTTTGCAAGAACCCTGGAAGATATCATCTGCGAATTAAAGCAGATAAAGGAATCCGAGATATATATCGTTGATGATGATTTTCTGGTGGGACGCGAGCGCATCCTTAAGTTCTGCGATATGCTGGAAGAAAACAACATACATAAGAAGTATCTTATATATGGCAGAGCGGATTTTATCGCAGCAAATGAAGATGTTATAAAACGTTTTAAGCAGGTGGGCCTTCGTGCGGTGATAGTCGGTCTTGAATCATGTGACAGCAGGCAGCTTGATGATTATAACAAGCGTACCAACGTGGCCATCAATGAAAAAGCCGCGCGCATTCTTAAGAAATACGACGTGGAATGTTATGGTACTTTTATCCTTGGCCTTGATTGGACAAAGGAAGATTTTGATGCGCTGTACAGATGGATCAAAAAGCTGGGACTTATCTTTGTAAACCTTCAGCCGCTTACGCCCCTGCGCGGTACGGATATATATGAAAAATACAGACCGCGCTTTATCGTAAGGGAAGATGAATACGAGAAGTGGGATCTGGCGCATCTGGTCGTAAAGCCCGATAACATATCAGTCAGGATGTATTACTGGTATACGATCCTTTTGTATTATAAGGTTACGGTAAATCCTGTGAGCGCCTGGTATATGATAAAGAAATACGGTCTGCATGATACACTTAAACTAAGCATTGGTGCATTCAAAGTTAATCTTCAGTATTTTAAGAAGCTGATCGGAGGCAGATGATGGCCGGTAAAAAATTAAGGATACTGCTCATAAGACCTAAATATACATCTTTGGTTGCCAACCTGGAACCTCTTGGTCTGGAATACCTTGTGGGACTGGCGAACGATCTAAATATAAGATGCGCGATACATGACGAATTCCAGTATTCATGGCTTCTGCGTTATGAACGTTTATGCAGATGCATAGAGCGTGGACGCTTTAATTTCATAGGCTTTAATGCAAACGCAAATACGGTTGATATAATCATAAAACGTGCCGCACAGCTTAAACGCAAATACCCGCATCTTACGATCATGGTGGGAGGACCGGAAGCAGAGCTGAATTATAAAGAGTTCTGCACCGATGATATAGATCTGGTGTATTTTGATAACGGTCTGGCCACGCTTAAAAAGATGTGGGAGGAAGGCATGACTCCCGATAAGCTCAGCAGGCTTTCAGGTATTTGCTATAAAGATAAAGGCAAGTGGATAATAAAGGAAAAAGGCGAACCTGTCTGCGGTTTTATAACCAAGCCCGACAGGACAGCGTTTTACAGGGGACTTAAGAAAAACTATATCTTTATGAAAGGAAAATTTGCACTCAGCAAAGCATCTTTCTCCTGTCCCTATAACTGCACCTTCTGTTACTGTACCAAGATGAACAGCGGCGAATATACAGAGCGCAATATAATGGAAGTTGTGGATGAGCTTGAAGAGCTTAAGCATGATAAAGTCTGGCTGGTGGACGATACTTTCTTTTTTGATAAAGAGAGAGTGAGACTTTTCTGCAACGAAGTGATCAGACGCAAAATGAAAAAGCAGTTCATGGCTTATGCCAGAGCTGATTTCCTTGCAGCAAATCCGGATATACTGCCTCTGGCTTATAAGGCAGGCTTCCGCGACATCATGGTAGGTCTGGAGGCCATTTCGGATGAGACTCTGGATGAGTACAATAAACAGACCTCAAAGAATGAGAACATAATGGCGATAAAGAATCTGCAGGATGCCGGTCTGGTATGTAACGGATTGTTTGTTATCAATTATACGGCAACAAGAGATGATTTCAGAAAACTGCTTCAGTTTGTAAAAGATAATAATCTGCTGTGGGTGGTCTTTGGTATATTTACGCCTTATAAGGGAACCGATGCTTATGATGAATACAGGGATAAGCTGATACATTTCAAATCCTGGAGGCTGGACGGAACGCACCTTACATTAAAGCCCACAAACATGACTTCACTTGAATTTATGCTGAGATATTACTGGCTGCATGCCGTTACATATCCGAAGATAATCGTAAGGTCACTGCTGGGCACTGCATATGATACCAAAAAGAAGGGCTGGTTCTGATGCATGAAGAAAAAGATACTGCTTATACAGCCTACGCCTTATGATCAGTTTGGCAAGCTGGTAAAGAAAAAACGTCTCTATTTTGTGGGGCTTGCGCTGCCGCTGCTTGCGGCTCTTACTCCGCCGGATTTTGAAGTGGAGATATGTTACGAGACCATAGAGGAAGTACCTTTTGATACGGATGCGGAACTGATAGGCATAAGCAGTATGGGACATGCCGTGATGCGTACCATAGATATAGCAAAGCGTTTCAGGGAAATGGGAAAGACCGTGATCCTTGGCGGGTATATGGTGTCGCTGATGCCGGAGGAAGCAAAGAAATACTGCGACAGCGTGATGATAGGTGATTCGGAAGAGACCTGGGGTGAGATGATAAATGATTATCTTAACGGAACCCTTAAGGATTTTTATAAAAAGAAACTCACCAAACTTGAAACACCGCTTCCGAGGTACGAACTGATACTGAATAAAAAGATAGGCAATTTTCTTCCGGTACAGGCGGGCCGCGGATGTACAAAGACCTGCAGCTTCTGCTCTATTTACTGTCTGTATAAAGGACAGTATTTAAAACGCAGCATTCCCGATGTTATACGCGATATCAAAAGAGTTAAAGAGCTGGGATTT
>CAMVRS010000141.1 GCA_947169935.1 uncultured Lachnospiraceae bacterium | reverse complement strand
ATATCTTCTGCGGCGTGATCTCACGTCCGTTCAGATAAGCCTTCCAGGAAGTTTCATAGGGTATCGTGGTTGCAACACCCTTACTTTCTCCAAGATCTTCTATCAGTATCTCATAACGTGACGACTTCGTATTTGTGACCAGAAGCCCTCTGTCTATGCTGTCCGTAAAGGCCTGACGCAGTACGGGGATATCCTCGCTAACCACTATTACCCTGCCCAGATCCGGATCCTCACCATCACAGTATATCTTTAATTCAAAGCTGTCGCCTTCCTCATAAAGTCCCAGATCCAGCACACTGTAGCAGCCAAGATTTCCATAACCCGATAAGAACTCATCATCCAGGTAGATAGATATGTTCTGAATCCTGTCCTCTATGCCTGCGATATACAGATATACCCGTCCGTCTATTGCTGCGGTACATTCGCATATCTTTGTATCGGCGCTCTCCTGCGTTTCAACGCTGCACTCCTTAAATATATCCGGCATATAACCGCAGTATGCGGAATAAAGGCTCTCCTGCATTATAAAAGGATCGCTCATATCTGCCTGTGGAAGGCTGTCGACCCTCATGGCTGCCGGCAGCCAGAACGGATCCTCATAAAGATAAGCCTCCTTATACTCATATTCATCTCTTCTGTAACAGCCGTTCACATATCTTATTCCCAACAGCGAATCCGCAGTGACCGTATTGTCGTTGCCGTATGCGGTATAAAGACCGTCGTCATGAAAGCCCAGCTTCTTAAGGAAAAAGCGCGTGCTCATAAGACCTGCGGAACTATAGTGGGTAAGGCTGTTATAGCCGTACATCATGCCGTCGTTCTGCTCCCTGGGCGCACTGTCATCCACGCGGTAGAATTCCCCTTCGCAGCTTATCTTTGCAAACAGCGGCGCATCTTCATTGTATATACTGCGGTATTCGGAAGCCGTCAGCATACCGCCTGAAGTCTGGATCTTAAAGATATATACGCCGTTGGCCAGCAGGACCAAAGTCTGCACTGCGATAAGCACTGCGTTAAAGATCTCCTTTTTCTTAAGCTCCATCATATTGAAAGCCCGCGCTGCACAGACTATGAATACAAACACCAGCAGAAACGCCTGACGGTAAGGATATCCCGAAGGATACATCCCCGCATGCCAGAGAAGATTGAGTATATCGATACACATGGAGGCAGCCATGATAAGCATCAGTGCTCCCATACATAGCTTCTCTTTAAGGGATACGGATCTGATGATAAAGAAAGCCAGCACCAGTACCAGTATCAGCGTACCCGCAAATATAAGCGGCCTTCCGAAATAGGTACTGCTGCCGTCAAATTTAAAGATCCGTGCCTGAGCCAGAAGCTGCCAGGGCATCAGATCTGCGCCCTCGCCTTCCGTCCCCAGAAGTCCGGAGTCCTTGGGGCTTCCCGCCAGTTCAAATACAGTGGGCAGCAATGCCACCATATCAAGGCAGACAGCCCACACGGAACATACGCCCACCCGCAGCAGCTTCTTAAACCATTCAGCCGGATCATCAATAAGCAGCCATACGGTCCAGAAGACCACAAACAGACAGACCATAAAAGCGATATAATAATTGCACCATATCATCAGGGCCAACATCAGCACATAGCCCATATACTTCTTTTCGTCTATAAGCCTGCCCAGCATCCATAAGACAATGGGCATTAGTATATATACTTCCATCCACATGGGATTGATCACATAGGCCATCATGTACGCGCAGAAAGTATAACTCAGTGCAAAGCCCAGGGTTTTCGGCATGCCCTCATGTCCCCTGCGCCGCAGATAATAGATCAGAAAACGGTCGGCTGCCGCTGCCATAAGCATGAACTTGATCCCTGCCATTACCGTCACAGCTTCCGGCAGATGCGCCCCGTCAAAAAAAGCCAGTACCAGTAATACAGGACTTGAGAGATAATAAGTAAAGAATCCCACCGCACCCGAGCCAAGGGCCATGGCCGGTGAATAAAGAACATCATTTTTCCCTGCTAATACACTTTTGTAATAAGAGTAAAAATCCAGATACTGCCGTTTCATATCGAAAACAGCCCAGGTATTATCCCCGAAAGGCGTAAGTCCCGTTATTATCGCAAAGACAATGAAAAAAACGCCCGCAGCGGCAGCCGCTGCGAGCGCGTGATAATAAGCTTTCTTATCTGAATACTCTCCTGACAGCAATGACCGTATCATATCCTACTTCCGTAATAGCTATACCTTTCCTGGAATTATAAGCATGTACTATCTGCCCGTTGCCTATATAGATCGCAACATGTCCCCTGTAACAGATTATATCACCGGCTCTGGCTCCTGCAAGTCCATCTTCTACGGGATATGCCGCACCGGGGTAATCTCCTGAAGAACGGGGAAGTGATACGCCGAAGTTAAGATATACACTCATGACAAAACCGGAGCAGTCTGCACCGTTGGTCAGACTGGTACCGCCATATACATAAGGATTACCTACAAACTGGCAGGCAAAAGCCGCTACTTCTGCTCCCTTGGCTGCTCCGTCTTCCGTCCCCTCATCTCCGCCCTCTTCCTCGGGCTCCGGTTCGGGTGTTGGCGTTTCGGTAGGTGCCTCCGTAGGAGTAGGCTCCGCTGTAGGTTCGGGAGTCGGCGTAGGTGTTGCAGTAGGCATCGGCGTGGGCGTAGCTGTAGGCGCCGGTGTAGGCGTTGCTGTAGGCAGTGGCGTGGGCGTAGCTGTAGGCGTAGGTGTTGCGGTAGGTTCTATCGCTGTTATGGTGCCCTCCACCTGTACTTCCGGCCCAGCCTCTTCCTCAAAACTATCAACCAGCTCACCGCCGGCCCATACATCAAAAAGCCCAAGATCACCGTCCAGCGCGGCCATAGCGCCGGCTGTCTGCAAAACGGGCTGCTCTTCTTCAAATATATTATCCTCAAAGGCTGCGGCTGCGCCGCCCAGATACTCTGCCTCTGCTTCTGTCTCCTCCTGCACATCCTCTGTCTGAATGATACCGTCACCATCTTCGGCCGCAAAAAGAACATTGCCTGCCGAAGTATACGCCAGGCCAAGGATTGCGAACGCCGCGCTGAGTTTTATCAGGAGTTTAAATTTCATATTAAGTAAATGTATCGAATTCTTTCCGAATCTTTACAAATTGTTTCTTTTTTGTTACAGTTTGTATGAAATATAACACTATAAAAATATTATGTCAAGTAAGATCGTCTTGTGACCCTTGTAGAAAGGAAACTAATTATGTCAAAACTAGCTATAGTCACCGGGGCTTCCCGGGGCATAGGTGCAGCCATAGCAGGGCAGCTGGCTGCCGACGGTTATGATCTGCGCCTCTGCTGCCGCAATAATATCGATAAGCTTAATTCCCTGGCGGAAGAACTTAAAAGCCGCTGTGGCGCTGATATACAGTGTTTCTGCGGTGATGTATCGGATCCCGCTTTCTGCAGCACGCTTCTTTCCGGCGCAGACAGGGCCGATGTCCTTATAAACAACGCCGGCGTATCGCATATCGGCCTTCTGCAGGATATGAAAGACAGTGACTGGCGTGAGCTTATGGGGGTTAATCTCGACAGCGCCTTCTATCTTACACGGGCTGTCATCCCTCTGATGCTTAAGTCCCACAGCGGCCGTATCATAAATGTTTCATCTGTATGGGGACGCGTTGGCGCTTCCATGGAAGCCGCTTATTCCGCATCAAAGGGGGCTCTTGATTCCCTGACCCGCGCCCTGGCCCGTGAGCTGGCGCCTTCAGGCATAGCTGTGAACGCTCTGGCCTGCGGCTTTATCGATACCGATATGAATTCCCATCTTTCCGAAGAAGAAAAAAAGGATCTGTATGAACAGATCCCCGCAGGAAGGCCGGGCACTCCCGAAGAAGTGGCGGCCTGTATATCATTACTGCTTAAAGCTCCCGTATATCTGACGGGACAGATCATCAGTTTAGACGGCGGCTGGACGTAGAATCTACAGGCATATCCATCTCTTCCTCATTTATGAAGAGCTTATGCGTACCTCCTACTACCATTAACATATCTTTCTTCACACCCAGAGGAAGCGGCTGTCCGGTACGCATCACTATGCTGAAACGGGAATGCAGTAATTTGAGCTCCGCATCCTCTGCCCTGGTTCCCAGTCCCACAGCTTCATTTCCTTCGGCAAGGAATTCCAGATCCGTATTCGATATGGACATGAATAACCTGCCCTTCGCTCCTCCTATAAGATAAAGCTTCTTTCCGTTAAACTTGATATGTATGCTGGCATCATCTATACGTATGCTGCCCTCGGTTTCCTCGTAGCTTCCGATACCTGCCAGCAGGCTTCCCGATCCTTCGATGTTCATGGAGACATTTCTTATCTCGATATTCTGTCTTCCGCTCGCGGATCCCACAGCGATGCCCTTTGCGATCCTCATCACCATGCCGACATGGCCGCTGACTATCGATATAGGCACTTCACCCATAAAGGCGCCTATGCCCACACATTCGGTACCTGCCATATCGATATCGATCCTTCCGCGTCTGATACGTATGCCTTCGCCGGACTGGCATCTGCCTCCTCCTATCGCCACACAGTGGTTTCCGTCAACATTAAGCGTCAGGGTGCCGCCCATATCACATTCTATGTGTCCGAAATCGCCGTCGAACTCGGAGCCTATACAGAAAGCACTGGTCTGTACCGGTGATATGGTAAGATTACCGTTACCCAACAGCTTAAATGATGCGTCCTCGGGCACATGTATGCCGTTTCCTTCAAATACGTTATTGCCTTCCACCACCAGCTCAAGGGATGCGCCCTTGCCTATATCGATGCAGGGATGCTCGTCCACATCGCCCAGGCGTACGTTACTCATACGCAGCCTGCACTTGCATCCATCCTTGATCCTGAAGGTCAGCCCTGCTATAAAATCGGGGTTGCCGTGTATCACCATCTCCGGCTGGGAAATGATGACGCTGGTATAATTCTCCATGGCAAGGTTCATAAGGAAGAGCTCCTTCTCCCTGTTCACCAGATAAACCTTCTTGGTCCTCTCATGGGTATCCTCTATATTCGCCTTAACTATCTGTTCCCTTACATTCTCAGGGATCTCCGTAAGCAGCTTAAATTCAGGTCTGGCAGTGTAATAGCCCTGGATCAGGTCCACTCCCATACGGATAACTGCAGTAAGCTCACGTACGTTCTCAACGCCCTCCGCAAGGGAAAGGAAACCGTTGTCATGGGCAAATTCTATAATGTTCTTTACAAAATGCTGCTTCTTGGGATCCTCCTGCACATTCTCGATAAGGCTCCTGTCGATCTTTACATAATTGGGCAGGAACTTAAGGAGGTTTGACATGTTTGAATAACCCGTGCCGAAATCATCCACGGCCACTTCAAAACCGTCCTCGCTGCTGCGGCTCCGCAGTATATCTGCGCTGTCATCAGCCAGGTCGGTTCCTTCAGTTATCTCAACCACAAGGTTCTTGAAAAGTCCCCTGTACTTGTGTCGCAGCTTAAGATAGTCGGTATCATTGAGATAATGGCTGGTTATGGAATTAACAAAGACTTTCCTTCCGCCAAGGGAATCCCCCAGTTCCTCCATGGCCTGCAATACATTGCTGAAGGTTGAAAGCTCCACATCATAAAGACGCTCATCCATGGTGGCATACTTTAAGATGGTAAGCGGCGAAAGCTTGCTCTCATGTCCTGTACGCATGAGTGCCTCGTAAGCTATTATCGTGCCGTCCTTTGCCGATACGATAGGCTGGAATGCATAACGGAAATCGTTTTCGTCCATCACGCTGCGTACAGCGCCATGCTCCTTCTCATCATCCTCACCACCGGCAGCTGTGGGATTAGCCCTGCGGCTGTACCGGCTCTCCTTCATCATACGCTTTCTGGTAAAGGACTCCTCAAGTATCTGCTCTACTGTGGTCTTTTCATCCGTAGTGATGGTAAGGGAACTCATGTTGGCTTCCAGGGTATACTCCTTACCGGAAATACGGTTATAGGTAGACAGCCTGTTCTTGATAAGCTCCATGAATTCTTCCAGCTTTCTGCCGTTATCATCAATAATGGAAAGAACTATAAATTCATCAGAACCCAGGCGCGCGGCGATGGTACCTTTATGTATGCTGTCCATCACTATCTGCGCCAGCATCTGTATGGCTATATCACCCTCCAGATGCCCGTAGATCTCGTTTATATTGCCCAGGCGGTCAACATCTATGCATATGCTTGATATGCGCTGTCCGGCTGCCTTGCAGCGATCAAGCATCTCCTGGGCCTCACGCATGAAGCCCTTGCTGTTCCGAAGGCCTGTGAGCACATCAGTCTCCTGCAGTCTCTGTACGTTCTCATTTGCACTGACCAGCTCGTGATTGGCAAACCTCAGCTTTCTCTCGGTGATATATCTGCCTATGATCATATCCATGATCACAGCACACTGCTCCAGAACGCCGCACTTCGGATCCATATTCTCCGACAGATATATCATATAACCGAAACAGGACTGCTTGCAGTGTATGGGGATAGCCACCATCAGCGGAGTGGCTTCCATAACGCTTTTTGCATCAGCAAAAAATTCCTTGCTCATAAAAGTATCCCAGCAGCGCGGATCTTTACGCCGGTCTGCCAGGATATAGAACTTTTCGTAATTGGTGGGACACATGCCTCTGTCCGCATATAGGTCCTGAAGAAAAGAATCACGCATGCAGACAAATGAATTCTCCGGTATCAGGGAGTTTACAGCCACGGAAATATCATCCACATTTTCGCTCTCTAAAAGCGATTCGCTGAAAGAAAAGATATTAGCTGCCAGTTCTTCATTAAAGCGGATGGATGAATTAAGCCATTTATCGGCATATGCTTCTTCTTCGGGAGTGAATTTCGGAATATCGTTATTTTCTATTACCTTAAAAGGGATCTTCCAGCCTTCAAACTTGGACTTAAGAGCCGCCAGGAAACGCTCATCGATACTTTCGGTGACTATGGCCAGGCATTCATCTATGCCCGCACCCTGAAGAAAATACAGAAAATCTGCCCTGTCCTGGGCACCTATGGCCTTTTTCGCCATTGCCAGCGGGAGGATCATAACATGCTCCCCTGCGGCAAGCCTTTCTTCTGCCAGCCTGTTGGCTGCCAGGGACCTGTTCCTGTCAAATATACTGCTTACGCATATGGCTGTGAGCTTCATGGACCCCCCCGTGTATTTATGATATAAAATACCGTTTATAAGTATATCACAATATTGGGATTTGGGTATATGATTCGTACAGTTTTTTATTTATCCCGCGCAAAGGCCAGTATAAGCATAACTGCCAGCAACAGCACAGCAAATACTATCGCCGGAATGATCATATTCTTCTTTTCATCCGTCTTTGTAATGTCATCTGCAGCCGTAGGATTAGCCAGGGCTTCGGCAGCCTTTTTCTCCGCATCTTCCCTGCGCAGCCTCTCCATCATGGCTTCCTTATCCTCTGTGCCGTCATCTTCATCTGCTGCCTGCAGTTCCCCGTTACCGGATACTGCAGCCGACTCCGATACGCTGTCAGCTTCGGGATCATTGGAAATAGTAAGCTCCGGCATATCTATGGTGACGATCTCTTCTTCTGCCTCAGCAGGATCCTTTTTTGCCAGCGCCTCCCTTAAGCTGTCAAATTCGGGATTCTTCTGCCCTTCCGCCAGCGGTCCCGGAGGTGTGGATTCACCGGCGCCGGGATCATTATGGACCTCCCCGTACATAAGCGTGGTATCCACATCAGCCAGATCATAATTCCTGTAATCCACTGCCAGATCATCACTGCGCAGTCCGAAGTATTTAGCCACCGCAAGGGCGTCCGATCTGGCAAACCTGTACATATCGCTCTCTTCATCACACCAGGGTCTGTCATTCTCGTGGTCCAGATGGCACTGCTCTATTATAACGCAGGGGATATTATAATATGCCGCCTCCCTTATCACTCCGTAATAGTCGCGGCCCAGACCATTGATGCGCACCTTGCTGCCTCTGTCAGTGAGTCCCAGCTGTACCATCTCTGCCTCCCAGACCTGGGCGAACTGGTAACAATAAGCATTATTAGGCGCAGCATTGGGTATCCATATCTCCGTTCCGTACTGGCTGTGGTCGCCGCTGCCGTTATAATGAAGACTGATCATAAAATCCGCATCCACCGAATGGGCGAATTCCGCTCTTTCCTTTAAGGTCAGCTCCACATCCGATGTGCGGGTCAGATAGATCCTTATCCCCTCATAACGTGAAAGCTCATTGGCAAATGCTATAGCCGTAGCCAGGTTCCTGTCCTTTTCCATAGGCGGATATGCGGATGAACCGCTGTCTATACCGCCGTGACCAGGGTCAATGACCACCACCAGTTCATCTCCCGTATCCTGCCACCTGCCGGCAGCTATTGCCGTCATAGGAATGCAAAGTAACATAAAAAATATAAGTATCAGGCCCTTTTTCAAGTTTTTTCTTTAACTCCCTTCTTTTTAACATCAAAGATACGCTTCCACAGGTAAGAAAGCAGAAGGCTTAAAAGCAGCTCGGCTATGACTACCAGCGCCTTCCAGACGCCGGTTGCCTTAATGCCCGCGCTCCGCATAAACGTCCCGATACATTTTATCAGAGCAAAATGGATAAGAAAAGCATAAGCGCTTAAGTCCCCTACAAGCTTCAGGATCTTGTTATCCAGAAGTCCGGTAAGATATCCACCGCGGCGTGTAAAGAGACATACCCAGACGACCGCCATGGGTATATATACCGTAGTCCAGTTTCTTAATGCGGCGTTTACGGACTTATAAGGATCCGTATGACGCCAGAGACATAAAGCCATGGTTATGATAAATGCCAGCACTTCCATGACCGTCTGTTTAGGCTTATCGTCTCCGGACGGCTCAGCAGATAAGCTGCTGCTCTTTCCAAGGCAGATCCCGGCATAAATATCGGGGATACGGAATATGGGAAACATATACATAAACCAGATATAAAGGTTATTCTCCGTTCCAAGCTTCCTTACCACATCAAAAGCAAACACCAGCTGCAGCATCAGCATAAATACCAGCAACGCCCACCTCAGATACGGCTTCATTTTCTCCGCTGCCCACAGCAGATACGGAAAGACAAAGTACAAAAACAATGTGGTAGAAAGGTACCAGGCCACGCCGTTTAAGGATACGCATACTGCCGAATTGGGATACCAGCTCTGCATCAGTACGGTATTGAGCAGGAGTTCCTTTACCAGGCCGGTTCCTTTTATATTAGAAAATCCGCCCACCCAGACCAGCTGCAATGCAAACATTATCAGCATGGTCAGGATATGAAGCGGATATAGTTTTGCGATCCTTTTTACTGCCGATGTGAAAGATTTAAGCGGTGATAACGGATAATCGGAGGCGCTGCGCCCCCTGGTCATCAGAAAACCCGATAGCACGAAAAAGACGGAAACTCCCAGCTCCGACCAGTTAAACTTAAGCCCCGCATGATTCAGGAATATCCCCAGAAAGGCTATGGCTCTTAATGCCTGCAGTGAGCCGATCCTTTTTCCGCGCCCGTTTTCCATATCAAAGTGCCATTACCACTCCGCCCGGATTTTCATATATGGTACTCAGACCATTGGCGTTAAGTATCTTTACATCCTGGAAGCCAAAACGTTCCGTAAGTACCCTTGCTATCTTTACACACAATTCCTTGCTGTCGCACTGGGTTATACGCACCTTGCGCTCTGCGGCAAGGCCCATCTTTTCTATATGGTGGAGCATGCGGTTAATGGCCCGGCTCATGCCTATGCCCTGGTCGATCTGCTTGACCTCGCCTTCATCTCCCACAAGTACAGGCTTGATGTTCATGGTTGTAGCCACCAGTGCTTTTAAGCCCTTCAGTCTTCCGTTCTTCTTAAAAGTATCCAGATCATCCAGCACAAAGATGGTACGCATATCATCCCTGAAAGCCTCACCCTGCTGCGTCACTTCCTCAAATGAAAGTCCCGCATCCACCAGTTCTGCGATCTTCTCAAAAAGCAGATGCTCTCCTGCAGCTGCACTCAGTGAATCAAATACATGGATCTTAGCGTCCTCATGATCCTCAAGAAACATCTCCTTTGCAACCATTGCGCTGTTATAAACGCCGCTCAGTTTGGAAGATAAGGTTATCACATAGTTATCCGCATCTTCCTTAAAAGCCCTGTAAAATGCATCAGGTGAAGGGCATGCCGATCTGGGATAGGAAGGATCATTTTTTACCATCTCTATCCATTCAGCCTGGCTTATGCTTCCGTCATCCTGATACTCTACCCCGCCTATTATAATAGACATAGGTACATTTACGATATCATACTTTCTGTAGTCAAGTTTAGTAAAATCACAGCAGCTGTCCCCTATAAAACGTGCAGCCATAAAAAACCTCCTGGTTATTTTTTGATCTGGATATTTGTGATCGCACACTGATCGCCGGTAATAGCTGCATACAGATGTATGGGCTCTTCCATCAGCACTGTAGTATTTTCTATCTCGAGTCCCTGGTTTTTGGATCTTACCGTCACCCTGTTACCTTTACGTTCAAACGTTACGACACAATCCACACCTTTTTTATTCTCTTCTTTCCATTTATTCCAGCCGACGAACTCATCATCCCTTACTATAAGCTCGTTCTTTGCTTTACCGGCATTGTCCCAATGCTCGCCGTCAAGTCTTACAAAGGCATATTCGCAATAGCCCTCGCCTCTCACAGTTTTATCTGCGGAATAGAAAAGGACGATATATGCGCAGTGCCATATCAGCTTGGCTGTCGGCAGGCTCATCATATGGAAAGTAAACTGCATTCCGTCCACTACCTCAATTCCTTCTGTGGAATCGGTCCTGTAGGAATCTATCTGGATATTGGGTACGTCTCCCGCCGGTACGTCAATATAACTTATCTCAGGTGCTATACGCGGTATATAGTCCTTGGGAACAAACTCCTGTCCTTTCTCAAGATGCGTGTCATAAACATGGCAGTGTTTACCGGTGAGAGCCGCATATACGAAGCGCTGTGAATCAGGCAGGGCTATTATATGCTCCATAATGGTCTTTCCGTCATTTACGGTCACCAGCATGT
>CAMVRS010000140.1 GCA_947169935.1 uncultured Lachnospiraceae bacterium | reverse complement strand
CCGATGCGGATGATCTGGACAGCCGCTTTGATGTCAGCAACTCCGATTTCTTCAGCTCTGCCGGCGGTATCTTCGGCAACACTTCTCCCCTGGTCTATGTACAGAAGGGAGCGCGCATACTGCTGCCGGACAGTATAAGCTTAAGCGATATCAAAACAAATATATTTTATGACGGTCTTCAGCCCGGATGGCTGGCCCGTGTAGATTACAGCTATGAGGGCATAACCCTGGGCACGGCGCCTGTCCTGATGAATACCACGCCGGTAGAAACCGGGGTCAATTTCACCTCCCGTTCCCTTTCCGGCACCAATCCTAATGATGACAAGATGTATGTCAACATCTATCAGGTCATAACCATACTGGTGGTCATTACAGTATCTTTCATGATACTGCTGCTGGTCATACGCCTTTCCCACATGTATCTGCGTCATGCACGCAAGATGCGCCGCATCAAACAAAAAAGGGAGGAGGTGCTCAAATCACGCTCCACCCTCAGAAAGGACTTTCACAGCAGGCACCGTCAGCAGAATAATGACAAGCCGCGTCATAAACGACCGGACTAAGGACATCAGGAATACTGCTTACAGAAATCCTCTATCTGCTGCCGGCTGTGCTTGAAACATTCCAGAAGCTTGTCCGAAAAACTTCCCGCATCGCCTCCGACAACCATCGAATAAGCCTTATCCATGTCAAATGCATCACGGTAACTACGATCCGAAATAAGCGAATCGTATACATCGGCTATGGAAACTATCTGCGCCTCAATGGGAATGGCGTCTCCGGCCAGATGGTCGGGATAGCCGCTTCCGTCAAACTTCTCGTGATGATGGCGGCAGATATTATAGCTGGCCTCTATATATTCCTTGTTCTGTAATTCCTTTATCTGTTCAAGCAGCTCACAGCCCCTGGTAGTATGGCTCTTGACCACTTCGAATTCATCGGAAGTAAGCTTGCCCGGCTTAAGCAGTATCGCATCGGGGATTGCGATCATCCCTATATCATGCAGGGCGCTGGCGCTCTCTATAACTTCGACCTTTTCGGGCGTAAGGCGGTATTCCTTGCCATACTGTTTGTACATAGCGTCTCCGATTATCCTGGAGATACCCTTTATTTTCTTGATATGCGCGTTGGATTCCAGATTACGGAACTCAACTATCGAGCTCATGACTTCCATAAGCCTGTCGTTAAAGGCCTTGAGCTCCTGGTTCTTTTCCTTTATCTGCGCCGTCTGCTGGCTGATTATGCTTTTCAGCTGGGCGCTGCTGTGATAGAGGGAAATGGTATTCTTAACACGCCCCACCACTATCTCCGGTATGAAGGGCTTTAAGATAAAGTCCACTGCGCCGTTTGCGTAACATTCCTTGACCAGTTCGCTGTCCAGAGTGGTAGTCATCATCACGATAGGAATACGTTCCGTAACTTTCTTGACCTTGAGCACCTTCAACAGGGCGCGTCCGTCAACCACGGGCATATGCACATCCAGCAAAAGAATGGCCACATCATGATGATTCTGCATGAGAAATTCCATGGCCTGACGACCGTTCTCGGTCACCGCCACGGTATAATCATCCTGAAAAAGCGTTTTCAGATAATTCCTGTTTTCTTCGTCGTCATCCGAAACCAGTATAGTGGTTCGTGCCATTAGGATATCCCCCCTATCCGTTAATATCTTCGAAGCTTACGCCTCTTCCACGTGCAAAAAACCGCGATGCCTCAATATCTTTATCGACCAGCCATGCATTTCCGTTTATGACCATCTTAGTATTTCTGTAAGCTGTATAGACAACCGTGATGGATACTTTTGAGTTATTGTTTATCTCATCATCCATCTTTTCCTGGGCGACATCCAGTACAGCCATTTCCTTCTTCTGCTGCTCCAGCACATCCTGAAGCTTAAGATATATGGGATTTGTACGGCCGTTCAATGCGCCGACTTTACGCAGCACCTGGTTCATACCGTCACGGACTCTGTCCATCTCGGCTTCCAGTTCCTTGCGGCGTTTACGTATCTTTGCAAAGGTCTCCTGCCGGGCACTCATCTCGCCCACTTCCAGCTCGGTACGGGTACCGCTTACGTTGCCTACGGTACCGGTCCTTATTCCCTCTCCGGATACAACCCTGCCGCCGCAGATAAGATTCTTATTACCCTTGGTAGTGACCCAGCCTTTGCAGAAGATATTGCTGTTAAGTATATAGCCTGCCTCCACATTGCCTTCCGCAACTATGTTTGCATTTTCAAAGAAAGCCGCAACAACATTTCCGCCGGCTTCCAGCTCGCCCTTTCCGTCGGGGTTCATTCCGCGCTTGATTATAACATCCCCGCCGGCTTTTAATATGGCAGCTTCCACGGATCCGTCGATTATTATATCTCCGCCCGCCTGCAGTATAGCGCTCTCCAGAACGCTGCCGCGCACATGGATATCGCCTTCAAAAGATACGTTGGTACCGTAACCGACATCCTCTTTGAATTCCAGCTGTTCAACTATATTGAGGATACCGTTCTTTATGCTGACCAGGCCTTCCTTCTTGGAAACATAGGTCAGGCCGTCATCGAGTATACGTATATTATCAAGGGAAAGGCGTGGCAGATTCTTGCCGGAAGTAGCAGGCAGCTCCATGCCTATGACATTCTTTCCCATTTTACCGGTGGTAGCGGGATGATAGAGCGCTACATTCTGCCCTGGCTGGACATAGCTGAACTTCCTCTGGGCCATGTAATCTACGCTGCCGTCCTCCTGTATGGTCGGTCCGGCCTCATCACCATCCACGAAATATTCATACCAGCCGTCTTCACCCATGACCGGAGCTTCGCCCCTGGCGACCAGTATATCGTCACCCACCTTAAGGTTACGGGGATCGATGCCTTCCTCGTCCAGTACCAGGCCGCTGGTAATACCGTATATCCCCAGAAGCACCTGGAGTTTCTTCTTATCAAAATTATCCGGCAGCGGCTGCTTTATCATAACATAAGCTTCCATACAGCCTGACATGGTGTAGATATTTATACCGGTATCCGCATCATTGAAAGAAAAATCCAGGGATTCGGGATCCTGCTGGTATTTCTTCCTTAACAGATCCGCGTGGATCCTCTGCATATCCGGAAGACTGTATATAAGCCTTGCATAACTGCTTACATCCAGCTCCTGCATAAGGCCCAGACGTATCTCGCGCATCTGGGTATCCTTATAGAACTTACTGGTGAAGTAGGAAACATCCACGCGCTGCTCAAGACCTATACGTATCTCACGCATCTGCCTGAAGCTGAGCTCCGCGCTGTCATAAAGGGATACATTTAGTCCTCTCTTTATACCCTTTTCTATCTCATCAAGCTGGGGATAACCGTAGACTGACTTGTCGTAGTCGTCCATGCTCTTTGTGACAACAGGCGTATCTGCGGCCATGGATTTCTCAAGCTCATCCAGGTCTATGTCACCCATGAGCCTCTGGAAAGCTTCTTCGCTGACTCCAAGGACCGCAGTGGGATCATCCGCGTCACCCGACCCGGAATCGCTTTCACCGCTATCCTGTTTATTCTGGATAGTATCCAGAAGACTTAAGAGATCGTCATCCTCCAGTAAACTTCCCAGATCGTCATCATCAAAGATATCAGCCATCTGCCCCCTCTTCCTCACTGTCATCTGCGAACAGTGCCGTTTTTGCTTTATCGTTAAGAAAAGCCTTAAACTCTTTCAGGTCCGGCTTCCCCACGAAACCGCCTTTGTACAAAAGCTGAACGTGCTCCGCCATTCCCTCTGCCTTAAGCTGAAGAACTATCAGCTCCTCAGTTTCATAAGCCGACTCTATGGTGCTGTATTTAAAGCTGAAGGCCGTCTTATTGACCTGAACATGCACCTGATCCGAATTGAACTTTATCACACAGGCTACCGCCTTGCCGTGCTGCTCCTGAAGATCGCGGTAATTTACCCATTCCCTGAAACGGTATCCCAGGAAATAGATAAAGCGGAATTTAAGCCTGAGATATCTGGACCTGTAATACTCCTTATGGAGCTTGCGTGTCAGTATAAAGCGGTTTTCATACATCAATTTGGCCATACACTAAAGAATTATACTATAGTATTCTGACGGTTGACAAGCTATATTATGTTAATTTGGTGTTTTTTCTGTACAAGCTGTAAAAAAGATAGTATAATCACGTATTATGTTTTAACAGAAACCATTATCCGGTCCAAGAGAGGTAAACATAAATGAAACTTTTTGCTATAGACAGCCCTTTGATGAACCTGCTCAGCAAGATATCAAATCTGCTGATCCTGAATCTTATAACGGTGATCATGTGCATTCCCATAATCACCGCAGGCGCCTCTTTTACCGCGATGCACTACGTCTGCCTTAAGATAGTCCGCGGCCACGAGACCAGCATCATAAAGCAGTTTTTCCATTCCTTTAAGGATAACTTCAAGCAGTCAACGATAATCTGGCTTTTGTTCCTTGCGGTTATGGCCTTCCTGGGTTACGACTTTATGCTGATGTACTTAAATCCTACCGAGATGAGCACCTTTGTATTCGGAGGCCTGCTGGCTTTCATGCTGATAGTGCTGTTCGGCGGCTGCATGGTATTTCCCATACAGGCCAAGTTCTATAATAAGATAACCGTTACCTTAAAGACAGCCTTTGTCTTTTCCTTCAAGCACTTCTTCCGCACCCTGCTCTTCCTGATACTGAAGCTGCTGCCTCTGGCACTGTTTTTCATCGGTAATCTCGGACTGGTATTCTTCCCGGTGATATTATGCTTCTGCTTCACGGTACCCGGCTTTGTGGCTGCAAAGATGTATGACAAGTACTTCCAGGAAGCAGAGGATATAATCAATGCAAAGCAGAAGGCAGAGCATCCCGAAGAAGATAACGACCGTATCTTTACCGACGTCCCTGAGACTGAGAAGACCTCCTGAGAGCGATCTCATTTAGTTTTTCATCTATGCGCCTGCGGGCTTTGTCCCTGTTTTCCGCCTTTATCAGGAAATACAGATAGGAGTCGAGCACCATATCCTGAGGCAGTCCCCTTCCTACCAGCTTAAAATTGCAAAAGCCTTTTTCGATATAATCATTTATCTGTGTATCTGAGATAAATGAGGGGCGCTTTTTGCAGTCCTCAAAGCTCCTGATCTTTTTATTGGGACAGTCAAAAGGAGGAGCTATCTCAAACTCAAGCTGCTTTAACGACTCGTCACGGTAATGGTCTACTCTCCTCTGGCAGTTGGGGAAGCAGATCTCGTCCACAAGGATCTCAACACGGTCTGCCATGGGTTCAAGACTCTTTAAGATCTCCTCGTTATGGTTCATATCGTAATCCAGCACCACCATGAAGTAATCCTTCTCCAGCTCTTTCTTAAGGGCTTCGGGATCCGTTATCCTCTTGGTAGTGGAGGAAATATACTTGAAGTTCGGATACTTCTCTCTAAGATAATCCTCAAGGACGGGACGGTTCACCAGTACCTGGTTCATGCCGTTATCCGCCAGACGCATGATAAGATTGCAGAGGGTATCATTCAGATGCTCCTCCGTTATAAGGGAATTGGTCCAGGTAAAACGCACCGGAACCCCTGCGTCGTTATATTCTTTAAGGGTTTTGACGATATCGTTCTTTGAAGAAAAGCCCAGGACGGTGCGGCCGCCGTTCCAGATGGCGCCGGGGAAGGTGCCATATACGCTGCCCACGCAGTATCCGTCATGAAAATAGTAAGGGTATTCCTTCATCAGTTCGATGATGATCTGGTTTAAATTCTTAAGATAGCAGAAACCCGGCAGATGCCAGTAGATTTTTTTATCCATGTTAACCCCCCATTTAATATATTACCAAGTCAATCACGGGGACGGTTCTGCGGTTGAAAACCTATGGATTTTCAACCGCAGAACCGTCCCCATGATTGACCTCAGGGCCACTTTGCGGGCCTGGGTTTGTTCACGGTGATGATACCCGCACTCTTAAGGTTACCGATGAGCCTCTGTCTTGCAAAGCCCTGATGCTCGGGCTTGAGCATGAAGAAACAGTAGGTATCGATAAGGGAGAAGAGGTTGGCCGTACGACCCTCTATCTTAAAGTTTGTGATACCTGCGGGGATATACTTCTCCCAGATGTCCTCGGGTTTGATAAAGGTGGGATAATCCTGTATGGTCCAGAGATTATTGGTCTCACCGTATTCACAGTACCAGGGGATAAGCGGCTTCTGCTTATCCTTGGGAAGCTTGCGGTTTTCGATGGCGATACGCTCGTTGCGGGCTTCCTGCACATAATGGGCGCCGCGTCTGGGGCAGTTGGGAGTACAGCAGGTGTTCACCAGCACCTCCAGCTTTTCGGGGTGTTCCACCTTATCCAGCAGATCCCAGCGGTTGTTCAGATTGTAATCCAGCACCACATACTTATAGTCCTTTGCGATCTCCGCATTCAGCTGGTCGATATCCTTTATCTCCTTGCAGGTGGAGCTGTTATATGCAAATTTGGGATATTTCTTTCTGAGATATTCTTCAAGTATGGGATTGAAGATCATTACTTCATTCATCCCGTTATTGGCGCAATCCATACAGAAATTGCAATAGGGATCTGCAAGATCTGCTTCGGTTATCTCGGGGTTAGTCCAGGTATAACGGATGGGTATACCCTTGTCATTGAGACTCTTGATAACGGCGTTGATGTATTTTCCGTCACACTGGTCAAAGCCGGCGAACCGTCCGCCGGTCCATAATGAAAGAGGGAATTCACCGAAGCAGGAACCGATCTCCACACCCTCGCGGAACCACTCTGGAAACTGTTCCAGCATAGAGATCCAGAACATGTTGAGCGGGTAATTATAGCGTAGTCCAGGTAAATGAAATCTGGCTTTAACTTCTGGCATGTTGTAACCCTCCTGTCACTCTTCCTTGTTATCAGTTCTCTCTGTATTCGGCGTTTCGGGGCCGGAGATCACGATCTTGCCGTCCTGGAAAGCAACGCGTACCTTGTTATCGCCCAGCTTGAGGCCCTGGATCATTTCCTGGGGCAGCTGCAGACGACCGACACGGTCAAGCACTGCATATTCGTCCTGGGTATCCTCTGATCTCCAGTCGATGTCCGTCTCTGCCAGGCGGTCCTGATAAGCTTCCTTGAGGACGCGCTCCGAACTGATCTTTCCGTCACGGATAGCAACCACGCGCTTAACCTTCTTTGAAAGGGCTATATCGTGGGTAACTATCAGTATGGTCTGACCGTTACGGTTCAGCTCCGAAAATACATCGAAAATATAATTTGCGGTAGCGGTATCCACGCTGCCGGTAGGTTCATCCGCCAGAAGAAGCTGGGGTGAATTGGCCAGGGCAATGGCTATGGCAACACGCTGCTGCTCACCACCGGAGAGCATGTTCATGCGGTTGGCCTTCTTATGCGCCATACCTACCATCTCCAGGAGCTCCATGGCTTTTTCCCTTTTCTTCTTGCTGCTGGATATGTACATAGGCATCATAACATTTTCCAGCGCAGAAAGGAAGGGCAACATGTTACGGCCGTTATTCTGCCATACGAAACCAACGGTATTGCGCTTATAGCGCACCAGTTCCTTTTCGCTCATGGTAAAGAGATTGCCGCCGGCAACAAAAAGGGAACCGGCGCTGGGTCTGTCCAGACCGCCTATCATGTTAAGGAAAGTGGATTTACCGCTTCCGGAATTGCCTATGATCGCGGTCAGCTCTCCCTTTTCCACGGAAAGATCAAGTCCCTGCAGCGCAAGCACCTCTGTTTCCTTGGTCTTATAGATCTTGACAAGATTGTCCGCTTTGATCAGGACCTTGTCGTCGATATCGACTTTTTTCTCTTCTTTATTCTCCTTCAACGACTCTCTCTCCGTTTGCCAGCTCGATCAGATAATCCGCCGCACCCATAAGTCCCACATCATGGGTCGTCATCAGTATCGAGATACCCTCTTTCTTACTCATTTCCGCAAACAGGCTTGCCACCCTGGCAGCCATTGCGCTGTCCAGCTCTGCCGTGGGCTCGTCCGCAAGTATCATCTTGGGTCTGTGGGCCAGCGCCCTTGCGATAGCCACACGCTGCTGCTCACCGCCGGACATCTCCGCCGGCATGTGGGTCATACGGTTTCCAAGTCCCACCAGTTTAAGACATTCCTCTACGCGCTTATCGCGCTCCTTACCGGGCTTGATACCCGCCATACGCATGGAAAACTCCACGTTCTGGAAAGCATTCAGGGAAGGGATCAGGGACACGGACTGGAACACAAATCCCATCTTCTTCCTGCGCAGCTCCTCTTTTTTATAGTCGGAAAGCTTGGACACATCTTCACCGTCTATACGCACGGTGCCGCCCGTAGGCTTATCCAGCGTACAGATGATGTTAAGCAGCGTAGTCTTGCCGGATCCCGATCTTCCTTTAAGGATAACAAAGGAGGATTCGGGAATAGCGGCATTAATATGCTTAAGCGCCTGAAACTCGCCGCCCGGCACCTGAAATGTACGCGATACATCCAATACTTCGATAATATTACCCATCTTATTCCTCTCCCAGTTTGAGGGCCTTTGCAACATTCATCCTGAAGGTCATCAGTGTAAGTACCAGGAAACAGATGACCATCATAACGGCTATGACCGCTATCAGACGCACCAGGTCGGAGCTGTCGGTGATAAGCTCCATAGGCAAGAGCTGGGTCGCCGAAGCGTAAACCTTCTGCAGTATAGGTACAAAAAGCTGCGAGGTGAGCTTGCCTATGCCGAAGCCCGACAATATGGACAGTCCGCCGCAGAATATCTGCTCTAAGAAGAGCATGTGGAAGACTTCTCCCTTATGGAAACCGGAAGCGCGCAGCACGCCGAATACCAGCTCCCTTTCCTTAAGTGCCATGATCCAGTAGATCAGGTAACCCACGCCGCAAAGGATCAGCGTTACCACAAAGCCAAGAGTCAGGACGCCGTTGGTACCCTGAAGCAGGGGATCAGTCTGGGCCTCTTCCAGATCGTCATTACGGTTTACATAGGTGGTCAGACGCAGGTCGTTTGCCTCTTTCCACTCATAGATCTGGTCGGCTGTAGCGCCTTCCTTCATCTTTGCCATTACTTCGTAAGGTACTTCGCCAAGCTTGTCCTTAACGTATTCAAAATGAGCCACTATCTGGTAATTGGCCTCGGTGGACATCTTACCGTCAGGCTGCTGCTCTGTTATCTCAGCTGCGTATCCGGGCCAATATTCAAAGAAATCAACGATGACGCCCGTAGCCGAACCTCCGTTGGTACGCTTATAGGTGATGCTGTCGCCCAGCTTAAAGCCCAGCTTATCACGGAAATTGGCTGATACCAGAAGGCCGTTCTCCACTACCGCCAGCTCATTGAGCAGCTCGTAATAAGCCTTTCCGTTCAACTTCTTGTCAACCCAGGTAATGCTTCCGTATTCCTTGGTATTAATGCCCAGAAGTGTTACATTCAGGCTTCCGTTGCTGCCGCCGGATGCCTCGATATCCTTTAAGCGGTAAACCTTCGTGTATGATTCAATGAAAGGCGCCGTCACATATTTGCCTGCATCGGGCTCGATATATGTACCGGTACGGGCGCCGTTGCGGTCAACTATCTCTGTCCATACTTCCTTCATTCGCAGGTCGCAGCCGTCGGTATAATCCGTATTACGGATAGTATTCTCAACTATGGTGCGGGCCACTGTGGAATGGTACATGCCCAGCGAAACCGTCATTATCAGGAAAAGCATTATCAGCTGCTGCTTGCGTCCGTTCTTTACATTCTCCATGAAGGCGATAAACGGCGCGGGACGCCAGAAATACTTTCCTATGGTATAGATAAGCTTTAAAAGCAGGGGCTGAAGTCGTAAGAACAGCAGTCCCAGACCTACGATCATCAATGAGGATGACAGATAAAGCAGGGGATCCATAGCCTGGTTATTCAGCACGTTTTCCGCCATATCCGCAGAGCCGCGCTGGAAATTGTAGTAACCGTAGCCTGCTATTGCTATGCATATGATATCCAGATAAAGCACTTCCCAGAAACGCTTTTTGTTCAGCGCTTTCTGCTGCTTTAAGTTAACAATGGATACACGGCTGTGCTTGATGGCGGGTATGGTAAGACATAAAAGTCCGATGCCCGCTGCTGCCAGCATATAAACCATGGCTCTCCGGTCGAATCTGATGGTAAGCTGCTCGGAAAGATCAAATATCAGGAAGTTTCTGGTAGAACCCAAAAGCCTTGCAAGTAGCATGCCAAGAGGCACACCGCCTGCTATACCCAGGGCGCTTAAGAAAAGCCCCTGATACAGATAAAGCATGAATATCTGGAAACGTGAGCTGCCTCGGCTCTTGATAACCGATATCTCGTTACGCTCCATCTCGTACATCTGGCCGGATATCATGAGCAGGAAGGCTGCCAGCATGATAAGCACCGGTATCTGCAGGATGGTCAGGGTAGCGCTGATACGGGAATGCTTATTATTATATTCGCTGAGCACCGTAAGGATAGAGGGCTCATCAATGACATTACGGTAAGAACCTGTATGTGCGTAATAATCGATCTTCTTCTGAAGCTCTTCTGCTTCAGTGGCCAGTATATCCTCATATTCAAACATTGCCACATAACGGCAGACTATAGAGTATTTAACGGATTTTTCGCCCAGGAAGCTGTTCCGGAAAAGCTCCGGGTTCATCAGACACAGATCGTCGTATTCCGTCTCTTTATCGTTCTTCCAGTACAGATCCCCGGGGGACTTGGGCTGGAATACACCTACTATCTTATAGCGCATGGGCTTTCCTTCGAAAGTCTTTAATGCGTTAAAGACCATGGTCTCGTCAACGAGATAACCCTGTTTGGTCATGCACTTCTGGCTGATCACCACCTCGATGGCTCCGTCATCGGTAAGACCTGTATCCGAATACATCCTACCGTTTACTATATCGATGTGTTCTTCCAGATCACTCTTGTATCCAAGACGGGCATCCAGATCGTTCGCATCATTACGTTCCAGTTCCGAATGTACGGCGCCGCCTGTAATGGTGTAGAGATATATGGTGCTTCTTTCCTTTACGCCCAGATCGGCATAGATCGTGGGGATATAGTTCTCCATATTAGTGATGGTCTTACCGTCTTTCTCCTTCTTGGTGGAAAC
>CAMVRS010000139.1 GCA_947169935.1 uncultured Lachnospiraceae bacterium | reverse complement strand
GATCCTTCGCTTCGCTCAGGATGACACGGGCTGTAGTGTTTCGCTCAGGATGACATGCATTTTATTCTTTCTTCTTCTTGGTTTTTTTTGTTTCGCCGTCGCTGTTATCATAGGAGCCGTAAGCGCCATAATAACGGCCGTAATAGCGGCCATAATAACGGCCGTACTTGCCGTAGTATTTACCGTAACCGCCGCGGCGGTCTCTGGGTACTTTATTAAGGACAACGCCCAGCACCTTGGAGCCGGATTTTTCCATCTGCTCGCGGGCGTCGCGCAGGAAACGGCTGCTGTCATGGCCGGAGGCGGTCACCAGTATGGCGCCGTCACAGGCTCTGGCTACTACAGCGGCATCTATAACCTCGCCTATGGGCGGGCAGTCAACGATAACATAATTATAATGGGCGCGCAGTATGCTCATCATCTTCTGGAAACGCCTGGTTCCCAGCAGTTCCGAAGGGTTGGGCGGCACCTGCCCCGCCACTATCATATCCAGCTTGTTCATGTTGGTGCTCACCAGCACGGCTTCGATATTCACCCTGGCGGCCAGATAATTGGACAGGCCTTCGCTCTGGCCCTTGATATTATAGCGGCCTACCACCACGGATTTACGCATATCGGCGTCTATAAAGAGCACACTCTTGCCTGCGTCAGCCAGCGCCATTGCCAGGTTCATGGATATAAAGCTCTTGCCCTCATCACGGACACAGCTGGTGATGGCCAGGACTCTCTTGTCCTCACCCATGAATTCTATATTGGTGCGAAGCGCCTTCATGGCCTCCCTTAATGCATAGTCGTCCTCATACTTGGGCAGGCGCATCATGATCTTTTTACGCGTGGGCTTCGCTACGTTTTCAGTCAGCACGTCTTTTTTGCTTTCGTCTTCCATCTGCCCCACCTATTTCTTCTTGATTATGTCTGTACTCTTTGAATCGGGTATGCTGCCCAAAAGCGGCAGACCCAGGGCCTTCTCCACATCCTCAGAGGTTTTTACCGTATCGTCAATAACGTTTCTGATAACAAAGAACGCCGCCGCCAGCACCATACCTGCCAGCATGCCGATCAGGGTGTTCCTGAGCACCCTGGGCGAACTGGGCTCCAGAGGCAGGCTGGCCTCCTCAACCGTGTTTACCGCGTCGATGTTCATAACGGATACTATCTGCTCCCCCACCGCGACACGCAGGCTGTCGGCTATAAGCCTGGCCTGAAGGGGATCCTCATAGCTCACGGAGATCTTTATTATACGGGTGTTGCTCTTATTCTCCACGCTTATCAGCTTCTCCAGCTGATCTGCCGTCATTTCCAGCTCCAGATCATGTATCACCTGGTCCAGCACGGGGCGGGACTTTACCAGCACCGCATAATCATTGGTAAGCTGGGTACCAACGGTCAGATCCGCCGTGGTGATGGATTCATTATCCTGCTGTGCCAGCACGTAAAGGCTGGTGACAGAGGTGTATCTGGGAGTAAGAAGGCATGATGAGATAAAGAAAGCCAGCGCTCCCGCAAAGATCATCATCATCATTATCTCCCACTTATGGATCCAGAGCTCGAATAAAAGCTCCCCCAGGTCTATTTCCGTGGTGTCGTCATTTTCCAGTAACAGATTATCTTCCACTTTTTTTTCAGCTACCTCTTAAGTATCCTGTCTGCACAGCCGCCGAAAATGTAATCTGCATATTCGGCTCCAGCGCGCTTTTTAACTGTCTCATATGCCTTTGAAAGCTCAGGTCTCCTGAACTTCACATCATGGGCGTCGCTTCCCACCAGATCGATCAGATGCCTGTCTATCAGCTTTTTCATGTATCCCCGCATCTTAAAGCTGTGCGGATGCACTATGTCGTCGGCGTTTACCTGTATCAGCGCTCCCAGCTCGGAGATACGCCTTGCCAGATCTATATCCGTAAGCATTATATTGTAACGCTCGATATGTGCAAGCATAACATCGTAGCCGGCCATCTGCACCTGCTGTATGCCGTCCCGGATGCGGTCGTAACTATCATAAGGCTTAAATTCCAGCAGTATGATGCCGCTCCCGCTGATGTCATGGAGCTGATGCGGCTCCTCGGTAAGTATGGTGCGGGAATAGTCAAATTCGCTTCCCAGATAGAGCTCCAGTCCCGGATGGGCGGAGGCCGCATATTCCTTAACCTGTTCAAAAGCATCCGTAACCTTCGACCAGGGGCGGTCCAGCCAGGGCCTGCGTATATGCGGCGTGAAGACTATCCTTTCTATCCCGTCGGCAGCTGCTATCTTAAGCATCTGCTTTGTATCGTCCATATTCTTTGCGCCGTCATCCACTCCGGGGAGCAGATGGCAGTGTATATCCGTCAGTTTCAAATTCATTCCTCTACAGGCTCATAAAAGAGTTCCACTACCAGATCCTTTACGGCCTCGTCGTCAGCATAGTATTCCTCAAATTCAACGCCCTGTATCAGCTCTCCGGGCACACTCATTATGCCTTTTTCGTTCATGCTGTAATCCAGGAATTCCGTGGTCATGTAGGTCACACGACTCACATCTATATCCGTCACCATGTAATCCATGGCTATATTGTAAAGGTCCACGCCCAGGCCGGGATTGCTCTTTAAGAGTTCCCTGGTCCTGCTCACAAAGGCAGCCATGTACTGCTTCTGCCTTGCAAAACGTCCTTCGTTGGAGGCGAACACATCCACATCCCTGTATTGCACATAGGTACGGGCGTCCTCACCCATCAGGTGCAGCTCCTGGCCGGCTTTCCAGTCCACCTTACCGTACTTTATATCCTCAAGGGCCGTTACATCCACGCCGCCCACCGCATCATTAAGCGCGGGTATCGCAGCCACATTGATGGCTGCATAAGCATGGATCGGGATGTTATGCATGAAGCGTGAGACTGTCCTTATCTGGCGCTCACAGCTTATCTCCATGCCGTCGCCGTATCCGTGCTGCAGGGTTATCTGAGCCTTCCTTGTACCGACAAAATTCCCCGCCTTGTCAAAGACATCTATATCCGTCATGGTATTGCGGTTTATGGTAAGCACGCTGTATACCCTGTTATGCGGATTAAATATCAGCAGGAATAGGGCGTCTGCCTGTCCGCCATCCATGCCGTCCTTTGCCTGGGAAAGCTCACCCTTCTTATCGATGCCCATAAAGAGCATGCAGATCACATCACGGTTATAGGAATAGATCTTATCTTTGTAGAGGACCTCGCCCTCCTTAAGCTGCCTTTTGGCGCTGTCCGGAAGCTGTCCTACCTGTGTAATATCCACGCTGCCCGCGGAAACACTTAAATCTATGGCGGGGATGTTCCTGGTATTTTCCATCAGGGACTTCTTACCCTTCATACGCAGCGCAAAGACCACAGCAACTATGATCAGCGCGATTGACGCTATCACCGCCAGTATGGTGAAGATCACCTTGAAGATCTTTTTCCCTAAAGGCTTTTTCATAGGTCTATATCAGGCAGGTCACTTCCCGGCGTTGGCGGGTTCAAAAGCACGCCCTGTACCAGCCAGCGTCTGTCCTTGCCCGCTCCGTTGGTACAGGTGGAGAGGGTTATTATGTAATCGTCCGTATCAAGCTGTATGTCGTATCTGTAATTGGCTATCCTGCTGCCGGCTGAATAGATATTCGAAAGGTACTGCTCATACTGGTAGATATTGTGCATATCCCCGTTCGCCAGCAGATGCACCGAGTTTGTTTCATAGGCGCCGAATATCTGGTACGCCAGAGGCTCACCGTTCTCGCGGTAGATGAATATATAGTGGTCGCCGCTAAAGAATTCCGCATCCTCAAAATAATGAAGTGTGGAGAACATCTCACCGCTCCTTAAGTTATGGGAATACAGCACGGTATTGGGATCGTCGAAATCCTTTGTGTTCCATTCCCTCTCCGTATAGACGCAGCCGGGATAACCGCTGCTGCCGTCCACGTTATGGTTAAGATAAAAGATATCATCCGTGGGGTGCTGCAGAATGGGGTAATCCACCCTGGTGCCCGGCACATAGATCCAGGCGTAGATGTCCGGATTCTTTGCGTGCAGCGCGTCCCAGTCTATATCCTTTTCCGGCACGTCCACCATTTCGCGCTTGGGCTTGGGCGTGGGAGTAGGCGTGGAAGAGGGATCCGCTGCGGGATCCCTCTCCTCCTGCGGCACAGGCGTAGGCGTTACCGTGGGCGCCGGCGTTACCTCCGCCGCCATAGCCTGCATACGCTCATACTCTTCCTGCGCCCGCTTCTGGGTACCCAGATCGATGACAAGATAGACTACCGCGCCGACAGCCAGCAAAAGACAAAAGACCAGCGCTATCAGCCAGCCCTTTTTACCTTTCTTATTGTTTTTCTTACCATTAGTCTCCGTCATACTCTATGCTCTTCTGCCTCAGCACCTGTGAAAGATACCAGGTACCGTCTCTCTTTAAGAATATCCAGGTGGCGTCGGACCCTTCGTTCTTGGTCTTGTACGCTGCCGAATTAAACTTCACTATCAGGTCAAAATAAATATGGCAGGATACGCAGTCCGGTGAATAGGTGATGAAATCATCGCAGCTTTCATTACCAAATTCATAGGATGTGATCTTCTCCGTAGGATAGAAATAGGTCACAACTGACTTAACGTCTTCCTTGTACTGGGAATCCGGCAGAAGGTATTTGTAAACGCCGCCGGTATTCTTTCCTATAAAGTGCAGACCGTAGGCTTCCATGATGGTGGGAACCAGGGCCTCGACCTCCGCAACAGCCTCCGGATAGGTAGGCAGACCTGCACTGTAGCTGTTTCCGTCACGGGTCAGGTCCATTGCGTTGCCGTCTTTATCAACAGCGGAGAAACGGGGTTCCACGATAAAGCCCTCCACCGCGTAGGTTATAAAGCTGGGCACATGGTCTAAGTACTGCTCTATCACCTTAAGATCCGCGATCTCGGTAACCTTCTTGTCGCCATTTTCGTCCTTTGCTATATCAGCATCTGTGAGAGTGTGGCCGTTTACCGTGACCACGCTGCCGTCAGGCACCGTCACTTCGTAGACCGTATCGCTTATGCTGTAATCGTCCGCATAGAATTTATCATAGCCCCACAGATCCAGATCATGATCGTTCTTCCCGACTACCTTAAGGCTTACGTCCATTACGGGCTGTCCGCCTGCAAGCACGGTGTATCTGGGCACTTCCTTGGTGGCCTGCTTTGATTCCTGCATGGTCACTTCGCCGGAAGAGAGCTTCTCTTTTAACAGGCTCCTGTATTCTTCAAGGCCTTCGTACTTTGCAATGGTCTCCAGTGTATCCTGGCGGATAATATCGTCGATGCGGTTCTCGCTGATCGCCGCCATTACTTCGTCCATGCCGTATTTGGGCAGGGAAGCCTCCAGGTCGATCAGATATTTCTCCAGTTTATTCCAAAGGTGGAAGCATAATATCACGCCTACTATGATGTAGATCAGCATAAATATGCCGTATACGGGCACCTTTGCGCCTTGTTTTCTTCTCTTAGCCATCAGTTGCCACCTCCTACTAACCATGCGGTAGGGCAGCGTCTGGGCCCTGTGGGTGAATAGGGATTGTTCACTATCTCACCGTTATAATACATCTGGGTGGAAGTACCGCCGTCCAGGCAGGCTGCGTTAACAGCACCGTACTCCCTCATGATATCGATCATATCCTTGAATGTGGCGCCAAGACTGGAAGCCTGGCGTCCGTCAACCACGCAGAGCAGCATAACGCCGTCGGAGCGCTGGCCTATAGCGGTACGGGGATTCTTTCCGCCGCCGTATACTTCCGTATCGGGCACTTCAAGAGGCTCGCCGTCGATGATCAGGAAAGGTCCCGTCTCATGGCGGACATGGCAGGCATCGCGCACGCCCATCTCCAGGGCAGCCTTTACGGAATAGCCCTTAAGGAGCAGCAGCTTGTTCTCGTTGGTCATGCAGACCAGATTCCAGGCGCCTGCGCCGTTATTCTCATGAAGTCCCTGGCCCCGGCTGATAACGCCGCCCACAGGCATGGCTGTATAGGAATAACTTCCCATATCCACGAACTCACCACCGTTAACGCCGCCGATAGCGCCGTATTTTTCGGCAAAGGCGGGAACTATCCAGCCGGAGGTCTGGGCGAACTGGTCGATAACTCCCAGATAAACCGTGGAAGGATCCTGTACTATCATCATGTAGCCGTGGTAGGTGGGTCCGAAGATCTCCTCCACCACGATGGGCTCCACGTCTTCCTTGGGGGTCTCGTCTATAACGATCAGATCCTTATCGGAAACAGTACCCACTTCTGCCTCAGGCATCATGTTCTTTGCAAGGATGGCCTCGACCTCCTCATCGCTTAAGAACACGCCGGGCAGCCACTTAAGTGCGCTGGTCTCATGGAAGGTTGATACATATTGGGTTGACATGGCGCTGGAAGGCCCCAGTAAGATGAGTTTAACTGCGCCATAGCAGAATACCAGTAATAATATTACGGTAACCAGAAGGAATACCAGGACACGCCATACGACGCCCCAGATCTTTGCGCCTATGCTGCGCTTCTTCCGGGGTGCTTCATCATAGGAAGACCTGCGGGATGAAGATGCAGCGGTGCGGGATGTGCCGGTGCTGCGGCCGGAAGTGCTGCCGCTGCGGGTGGAAGGAGCGGTGGTGCTACGGGTGCTCCTTCTCGTGGTGGCACGGGTCGTGGGAGCGGTGCGGCGTGATGAGCTGCCTGAAGATACGCTGGCGTTGCGCCTGTAGCTGCCATCCGCAGTGCGGCGTCTCCCGGGTATCTCTATCTCCTCGTAATTTTCCAAAGGATCGTAATAAGGTTCTTCCGTACCAAGGGAACGGCCGTTTTCGTCATAGAACTCCTCATCGTCAAGGTATTCCAGGTCGCCGTCGTCCCCGTTATCATCGCTGTATGAGTTATCGTCCTCATAGTATTCGCCGTCGTCGTAATACTCACCGTCGTCGGTATATTCCTCTTCGGCGTAATCCTCTTCGGCGTAGGCGTCATCATCGTAGGAAGCGTCGTCGCAGGAGCCGGCTTCATCCTCGTAGTACTCCCCGTCCTCGTAGTACTCCCCGTCCTCGTAATACTCGCCGTCCTCGTCATCTTCAGCGTATCCATCCTCCGGATAGCCGTCGTCGTCAAGGTACTCGTCACCTTCACCCAGGTATTTGTCCTGCTCGTTGAGTTTTTCTTCGTATTCTTCTTTTGAAAGCCTTTTTATTTTTGCCATGATTTCTCGGGTTTATCTATACTCCATATTTTTATACTGCGTCAGTTCGGGGATCCAGACGAGCTTCACGGTACCGATGGGGCCGCTGCGGTGCTTCGCGATGATTATCTCCGCGATGCCTTTGTCCTCTGTATCCTCGTTATATACTTCATCCCTGTAGATGAACATTACCATATCCGCGTCCTGCTCGATGGCGCCGGATTCACGCAGGTCCGAAAGTATGGGCCTGTGGTCGTTACGGCTCTCAACGCCACGGGAAAGCTGGGAAAGGGCTATGATGGGTATGCCCAGTTCCTTTGCCAGGAGCTTAAGTCCTCGGGATATCTCCGATATCTCCTGCTGGCGGCCGTCGTTGCGCTTGCTGGAGGAATTCATCAGCTGCAGATAGTCGATGACGACAAGCTCTATGTTATTCTCCGCCTTCACCTTTCTGGCGATGGAGCTTATCTCTCCCAGGGTCGTGGCAGATTCGTTCAGGAAGATCTTCGAATTTGCCAGGTTGCCGCCGCTCTCCGTCAGCAGCTCCCAGTCTGCATCGGAAAGCTGTCCGGTCTTGAATTTCTGTGAATCAACGCCGGAATCCATGGAAAGCAGGCGGTTCATCAGCTCGTTCTCGCTCATTTCCAGAGAGAACATCAATGCCGCCTTTTTCTGCCTTACCACTATATTGTGCAATACACTAAGTACGAATGACGTCTTTCCCATTGCGGGACGCGCCGCCACCAGTACCAGGTTTCCCTTCTGCAGGCCTGCGGTCTTGTGATCGAGGTCCGTAAAGCCCGTTGCCAGACCGGTCACATCACCGGTAGCCCTTGCCGCCTTGTCGATGGACTCAAGGGAGGTCATAACTATATCCGGCGTGGGGGTGATACGTCCCACGCTGCGGCGCTGTACTACCTGGAATACGTCCTTTTCTGCCTTTTCCAGGATAACGTTGATATCGTCATTGTCCCTGTAACATTCTTCGGTCAGATCCTCCGTAACCTTTAACAGATCCCGCAGGAGCGCCTTATCCGCCACTATCTTCGCATAATGCTTAACGTTTGCGGAGGTGGGTACACGGTCAAAGATATCCATGATAAACTGATCGCTTATCACTTCCTCCGCCACGCCCATTTCCCTGAGCTTTGCGTTAAGGGTAAGCACGTCGATGGCAGAACCCTTGCGGCCCAGATCCAGCATGGCGTCATAGATATGCCCGTAAAGTTCATTGTAAAAATAACTTCCGTCCGGCAGCAGATCCTTTACGGCACGGATCTGCGTATTATCAATATAGAGACCGCCTATAACGGCCTCTTCGGCTTTTCGCATGTTGGGTTTTACACGGCGGGCAGAAGTTTCGTTTCCCTCCGCCATGTTATTTTTCCTCCTCTACGACCACCTTAAGCTCGCCTGTAACCTGGGGATGCAGCTTGATCTGCACATTGGTAACCCCGGCGCTCTTAATAGGGTCCTTAAGGACTATCTTCTTCTTATCAAGGCTTAAGCCCAGCTGTTCTTCCGCTGCTGCCGCTATTTCCTTGGAGGTGATGGAACCAAAGGTCTTTCCGCCTTCACCCAGCCTGATGGAGAGCTTCACCTGCTTTGTCGCCAGGTCCGCTGCAAAGGCCTTTGCCTCATCCAGCTGCTCCTGGGCGATACGCTCGTCGTTTGCCTTTTTAAGCTTTAAGTTGTTGAGATTGGCTGCGGTAGCCTCCAGCCCCTTCTTTTTGCTTAATATGAAATTGCGGGCATAGCCGTCGCTCACTTCCACTACATCGCCCTTCTTGCCAAGGGATTTTACATCTTCCGTTAATATAACTTTCATCAGATCTCTTCCTCCTGTATCATTGTATCCAATGTATTCTTTACAACAATTATCGCAGCTTCCATGGTGGTGTTCTTTAACTGTGCACCGGAGCTGTTGATATGTCCGCCGCCGCCCAGCTTCTCCATGATTATCTGCACGTTCACTTCATCGATGGAACGGGCCGATATAAAGATCTGGCCCTGGTATTCCGTAAGCACAAAGCTTGCCTTTACGCCGTTTATGTTCAGCAGGTCGTTCGCTGCCTGCGCCGCCACAACAGTGGGGTTCTTTAAGCCTTCTGCAGAGCAGCTGCTTATCACGTAATCCTTGCGGTAGACTTCCGCATTCCTGATGGACTCTGCCTTTGCCATGTAATCCACTGCGTCCTCGCGGAACATCTTGCGCACCCTGGTAACATCTGCGCCGTTCCTGCGCAGGAAAGCCGCCGCCTCAAAGGTACGTACGCCTGTCTTGGTGGTAAAGCTCTGGGTATCCATTACTATGCCGGCGTACATGCAGTCCGCGATCACGCCCTTGAACTTCACACCGTTGTTTATGTACTGCAGTATCTCCGAAACCATCTCGCAGGCGGAGGAGGCATTGGGTTCCACATAGGATAAAGTGGCGTTCTCAATGGTCTCCTGGCCCTGGCGGTGATGATCCAGTACCACTATGGTCTTGCAGCGCTTTAATAATTCGGGGCATTCGGTGATGCTGGGGCGGTTAACATCCACTACCACCACCACTGCCGATGGATCCGCCAGCTCTATAGCCTGCTGGGGCGATACGATGGAACCTTCCTCAAAATCCTGATGCCCTTTATAAAGGTCTACCAGAGGCTGAAGCGAAGGGTTTATCTCATCTATAACGATATAGCAGTTCTTCTGCAGGCTGCCTGCCGCCGCCTTGATACCCACCATTGCGCCAAAACTGTCCATGTCGCCGTTGCGGTGTCCCATAACGAAGATCCTGTCTCTGGTGGATATAATCTCTTCCAGCGCCTGGGCCTTGACACGTGCCCTTACCCTGGTGCTGGTCTCCTTCATCTGGCTCTTGCCTCCGAAGTAGCAGAGGTTTTCCTTATTCTTGACTACAGCCTGATCGCCGCCGCGGCCCAGTGCAAGGTCGATGGCGTTGCGGGCGAATTCGCAGTTCTGCGCATAAGTCAGACCGCCGATACCTATACCTACGGAGAGGGTCACGGAGATCTCGTTTCCGATGTTGATGCCCTTAACATCCTCTAAGAGCTTGAACTTTCCTTCCTTCGCCTGGTTGAGCGCGCTCTTCCGCAGGATCACGAAGTACTTGTCCTTTTCCATCTTGCGCACGATGCCGTCCAGGTCGCCTATGTACTGGTTTACCTGCCTGTCGATGAAGGCGCCTAACAGGCTCCTTCCCACATCTTCGACACTGGCCAGCGCTTCTTCATAGTTATCAATGTAGATATATCCCACTGCCACGCTCTGGTTGTCTAATTCCTTTAAAGCCAGGTTAAGCGCGGTGCGGTCAAAGAGGTATACGGCGTATAGGAAGCCGTCGTACTCTTCGTTCTCCTTAATATCGGTAAGGGCTGCCATGTCCTTTAAGCAGATGCGCTTGATGCGGGCGCTGTAATCCTTTTCCTCAAAGACCAGATCGATATCCTTTACTTCTTCGCCTTCGGGGAAGAGCTCGCGCTTCATCTCCGGCATGAAGGAATGGATATTACGCTTATAAAAGCGGTCCCTGCTGCCCAGTTTTTCGAAGGCCTTGTTCATCCAGATAACGCAGCCGCTTTCGTCCAAAAGCGCATGCGGCAGCTCCAGCTCCTTTAAGAGCTGTTTCTGAATCTGCCCGTACTCGGTAGCAAAGCTGATGAGCTCGGCGTTCATGGCAGGCCGTGCAAAGATGATCATGCATGCGATGGTTACCAGGTATACGGCCACAAATGCTGTGAGTATGACGCCGCACCGCAGGTCAACAAAATAAATACCCAGGTTGACCAGAAGCAGTATCACACCCAGAAGCACAGGCGCCTGAACGTAGGCCCTGAGTTTTCCGTTTATCTTTATCTTTCCAGACATACCGATGTATTGTACCAAATCGCTTACGCGATGGCTAGCCAAGTAGCCATTTCTCCTCTACT
>CAMVRS010000138.1 GCA_947169935.1 uncultured Lachnospiraceae bacterium | reverse complement strand
TTCCAGTACATCCTCTATGCCTATTCCGTTCTTCGCACTGATCATAGGCGCGTCCTGGGCTTCGATGCCTATCACATCCTCTATCTCGTCCTTAACGCGCTCAGGCTCCGCACTGGGCAGATCTATCTTATTGATGACCGGAAATACCTCCAGATCATGATCAAGCGCCAGATATACATTTGCAAGGGTCTGCGCCTCTATGCCCTGGGCAGCATCCACCACCAGTACCGCGCCGTCACAGGCCGCCAGCGCCCTGCTGACCTCATAATTAAAGTCCACATGTCCCGGGGTATCTATAAGATTAAGAACATACTCCTTGCCGTCTTTAGCTTTATATATGGTGCGTACAGCCTGGGCCTTTATGGTTATGCCCCTCTCACGCTCCAGATCCATATTGTCCAGCACCTGTTCCTGCATCTCACGCTCGGTCAGCAGGCCTGTTTTCTCTATGATACGGTCTGCCAGAGTGGACTTGCCATGGTCGATATGCGCCACTATGCAGAAATTTCTGATGTTTTCCTGTTGGGTCATTATAATGCTCCTATACATTCATTGTTCTGTTATATAAGATCCTTCGCTGCGCTCAGGATGACAAACTAAGCGCTCAGGATGACACGTACTAGACGTATAACTTTAAAATGTTAACATATCCCCCCCTCTTTTTCAAGATACCGCGGCGCATACAAAAAGGGCTGCCGCAGAGCGGCAACCCTTTTATCCGTCAAATCGTTTTTAAGCCGGATTACTGTACGGTCACATCAACGGTGATGGCCGTTCCGTTTATCTTGGTAGTAAACTTGGTGCTTCCTGTTCCTCTTGCAACAACATGGCCGTTTTCATCGATATAAGCCACGTCAGGCTTGCTGCTCTTGAATACTACAACACGCTCGGGATCCAGGCTCGTAAATGCAAGATCTGCAGATGCACCCTTAGCCAGGCTGAGAGTATACTTATTCTTAGCACCGCCGCCAAGGCTCTCACCGCCCGTCAGGGTGATATCCTCTACGATAAGATTGATCTTGTAATCTACTCCGCCTGCCGTAGCTGTGATCTCCGCAGTGCCTGCCTTCTTAACAGAGATCTTATTACCCTTTCCTATGATCTCTGCCACTTCGGTATCGCTGCTGGTCCATACAGCCTTAACTTTCTTAAGATTTATGGTCTTGGCCTTGCCGCCCAGGGTCATGTGAATGGTACGCTCTTTAGCAGCCACCTTCTCATTAACCTTTACAGAACAGTTATAAGCAGTGCCGTTAATATAAGCGCTTATCTTTGCACTTCCCTTACCAACTGCGGTAACCTCACCCTTATCATTGACTGTTGCAACATCAGGTGCTGAGCTGTACCATACAACATTCTTAAGATGCTCATCTTTAACCAGCATGATGCTCTGTGTCGGTAACGGATCAGCGGTATTGTAGATAAATGTTAACTTCTTCTGTGCAAGAGAAGGCTGGCTGATATGGATGGTAATATCTTCTCTGCCGTCATGATGGATCTTAATGCTATCATCAGTGGTGATCTTCTTTGCTTTGAAAGCACCCTTCTTGCTTACGCTCACATACTTCTTGCTGTTCTTGTCTGCAGGTGCCCAGCCTTCACCGATATTGAACTTCTGGCCCTTAACAAGCCAAAGCTCGGTGGTATCGGCTGTGATCTCGGGCACGGGATCAAGTGCGGAGTCACCGCCCTCAATATTCACTGCCTTCTTTGCCCACTTAGCGTAGAGGGTGAATTCCTTGGTAACAAGATCGTCAAAATTGTATTCCTTCTTGCATGTCTTATCGGTAAACCAGCCGCCAAACTCATACTCCGGATCGGTGGGATCGGCAGGTTTGGGAAGTTTGGTTCCTTCTTTTACCTTGCGTTCAAAGTTTTCACCATGCTCCATAAGATCGAAGGTTATTGTAAAGGTTTCTCCCTTAGGAGTAGATTCTACTATACTGTCTACAAAGCCGTTTTCTTTCAGCCAGTTTTCAGCAGGTGAATCGGTGGTCACATGGAATCTGAGGTTATCCTTGTATTTAACATTGAATACTTCTTCTCCCATGTATTCAACAAACTCATAGAGATATACGTCTGTAACCTTATTCTTTCCGGTCTCATAAAAGGCTCTACCGTATATATATCTTACAGCTTCCGGCAGATCAAGTACTCCGCCGATAGGAGAAGCAGAGAAAGCCTCATCTCCTATGCTTTCAAGGTTACCGGATGCAGCAAAATTAGCTGAAACTATACCTGTACATTTTTCAAAAGCGCTGTTATCGATGTTCTTTACGCTTTCGGGGATATTGATGGACTTAAGCGCGCTGCACTCAGAGAATGCCTGGCTGGCTATCGTCTCAACATTGCTGCCGTCAAATACTACTTTAGCAAGCTTTGTGCAGCCGGCAAAAGTCTCTGCTTCCACTCTGGCTATTGCCACAGGAATATTAGCTTCGGTGATCAGAGCGCAGTTTTTGAATACCTTCTCGCCCATTACTTCAAGACTTGCGGGAAGTTTTATGCCCGTTAAGATCTTGCAGTCTTCGAAAGCGCTCTGACCGATCTCTTTAAGCGAATTCGGAAGAGATACAGTCTTTAAGCCTTTGCAGCCATATAATGCATACTGTCCGATTTCTTCTAACTTAGAGCCATCCTTAAAGGACAAACTTTCCAGGTTAACAACATTAGTAAGTGAATAATCACCTATTCTCGTTACGGAAGCGGGAAGTACAAGCTTTATCGGAACATACTTTCCTGCTTCGCTCTCCTGGAACTGGGCACCTTCAAACAGATGATCCGGGAAAACTGTTACTTTCTCCCCTATAGCAATAGTCTTTAAGTTACATCCGTAGAAAATATTCCTTCCACATTTGTCATTTCCACTTTCATCTTTTTCTATAGCTATCGCATTAAATTCCACTGTTTCCAATAAAGAACAGTTTTCAAACACTCCCTCACCCATCTCGGTAACGCTCTCTGGAATAATAATGCTCTTCAGTTTAGTACAAGACGCAAAAGAATGTGCTCCTAATACTTTGACCTTTACGGGAAGATTGATTGCTTCCACGGTCGAATTATATCTGAAAGCATCTTCTCCTATGATCTCAAGACGGCTTCCTTCTTCAAAGACCAGTTCTTTGATATTACCGACATTATTACCCTCTTCTCCTGCAAAGGCACCATTTCCTATCTCCACAACAGTATTAGGTATCACTACTACTTTACCGGTTTTCCAGGTTGTCCTATTGAAAAGGTTAGCAGGTACTCTTGTCACACCCTCAGCAAGCTCAAAATCAGAAATATAGCAGTCTTTAAATATTTCCTCTCCGCAATACTCAATATCTCTGGGTTTGATGATGACCTTGTTGATCTTTTCGTACTGAGAATCTGCTCCGTAAAGATCCTCGCAGCCCTTAAACGCTCCAGCGCCAATATAATTCAGCTTCGCAGGCAATATCAGGTCCCCATGAAAACTGCAGGTATTAAATGCATCGTGTCCTATATATTCAAGTGTGTCGGGTAATGTAGAACTGTAAGCATTGCAATAGAGGAATGCCTCATCCCCTATTTTTGTTATGCCTTCTCTGAGATCTGCTTTCTTTAATACTCCACAGTAGGCAAAACATCCGTTGGGAATCTCGTGGAACTGATCCTCATCGGAGACTCCGGCTTTTCTTGAGGGGAAAGTCACCAGTTTAAGCACTCTGCATTCAGCAAACGCGCTCTCTCCCAGTTTTGTTAATGTTTCAGGTAATTCTGCTACTTCAAGGCCTCCTATTATCATGCCAGTCATAGGATCTATATAAGTACATCCCATAAAAGCCTGATCATCAATTTCTACGATATTGCTTGCTGAAAAATCAACTTCAGCCAGTTGTTCGCAGCCGCAGAACATTCTTTTCGCCACATACTTATGTTCTGCAGAGAACTCTACACGTTGAAGTGATTTGCAGTTTTCAAAAATACCGCTACCCAGATTATCCTTTCTCTGCATTCCTTTTGACAGGATCAGAGTCTGTATACCCTCGCAATCCCTGAATGCATTATCCTCTACAGTAGTGATATTATCAGGCAGCACAAGTGATTTAAGACTTTTACACCCCGAAAATGCATTTTCTCTGATATAATGCAGACCAGTGCAGGCAGAAAAATCTATTTCCTGAAGGCTTTCACAACTCGAAAAAGCATCCTGATCTATTGATGTCAGCTTAGCCCCCGGCAGCACCACATGCGCAATATTTGATCCGCTGAATGCATACTCTCCGATCTGCACAACATCCTTATCTATAGTGATCTTTGCCCCTTCCTTAAAAGTAGCGTTTTCAAACAGCCTGCTGGGGAAAACAGCAATGCCATCACCATCTTTAGCCAGTGTAAAGCTGTCAATTGCGCACCCATTAAAAGTTCCACCGGTCTCGCATGAGGTCGCCGTTCCCTTTAAAATGATCTTATGCAGGGATGTACAATCCGCAAATGCTCGCTCACCGATGGATCGCAATTCCTTTTCAAAGGTCACTTCCTCAAGAGCTTTACATCCTGCGAAAGCATACTTTTCTATCTGGTTCAGGCCCTCATTAAAAATAACAGTATTCAGTGATACGCAGTTTGCAAATGAATTAAACTTTATTGTGGTCAGATCGGTCGCATTTGACATGTCAACACTTTTCAGGTTCTCACACTCCTGGAAAGCCCCCGATTCGTCACCTGTCGGCTGACCTATATTCTTTGCTTTGGATCCGGAAGCAAATTTTACTGACTGAAGATCCTTCCAGCCTACAAAAGTATAGCCGGGCACGGTAGCTACATCTTTATCTATCACCAGCTCACCTTTTGCGCTGTCATAAATACCCAGATAAGCTTCTGTTTTAGAATATAACTTGTTTCCGTCAAGGATCAGCCTGCCGCCGTTCAAATACTGCTTTGCATTATCGTCCTGCGGATCCGGTGCATCAACAGAATCTTCTGTCTGTTCTACTTCTACCGGCTCCTCAGAAACAGCATCCTCACTGACAGCTTCCTCATCAGCCGCATCTACGCTGACAGCATCCTCACTGACAGCTTCCTCATCAGCCGAATCTACGCTGACAGCATCTTCACTGACAGCTTCATCGCCCGGCGCATCCGTTTCAACTACTGTTTCTTCCCCCGCTGCCGCATACAGAACAAATCCGCTGTCCAGAACGGTCTGGCTCAGCATCATCGTGGTACACAGTCCGGCAAGGAATCTTTTGACACCTTTCTTCACTTGCTTTTTCCTCCTATCTCTTTATTGCACTATGCCCAGTGCATAAAATGGCTGTATAAAAGTATACTCAAAGCATCCCGTACTGTCAATGAATCCTCCTGCCCAAAAATGTTTGTCATTTATGGGCAATAATGTTAAACTGATTCAGAAATGATCTTATGATACGGAGAAAGAAAACAGGAAATGTCATCAGATAACAGCTCTGCCGCCGGCGCCGGAAAAAGCTCCGGCATAAACTTAAATACCACTGCCGGGCGCTGTCTTACGGCTTTTTTCTTCATGCTGGTATTGTTTCTGCCCTATCTCCTCTTTGAACCCGTAAGCTCCGATACCAACGATGATACCGCTATGAACCTTATCGCCGCAGGCGCTTTCGGCGAAGACAGTCAGTATCTGGTTTACATAAATGTGCTCTACGGTTATCTGCTGAAGGCTCTCTTCCATATTATGCCTTCCGTAAACTGGTACCTTTATCTGGCACTTACACTGAATTTCCTTTCAGCCGCCCTTATCGGCATGTGCCTTGCATACTTCCTTGATTATAAACGTCTCTTCCCCGCTCTTATAATGCTTCACTTTTTCATAGCAGGGGAGTTTTACCAATCCGTACAGTTTACGCGTAACGGATATCTTTACGCCATATGCGGTATAATGATGCTGTCCATGAGCTGCCTGATCTCCTCTTACCGCAAATGTGCAGCTGCTGCCGGCGGTATCTTTCTGTTTCTGGCTTTCCTTGTCCGTATGGAATGCTTTGTCCCCATGGCTCCTTTCGGTCTGCTATTGCTTTTATGGTGTTTTATAAAAAATAAACGTTCATGCCTGCTGGCCGCAGCTGCCCTTATCATTGCATTCGCAGCCTGCGGCGGGGCTTACATCGCAGATCAGAAGCTTTTCAGAGAGCGCGATGAATGGGCCGCTTACTTTGATTACCATTTAAACGGCACTTCCCCTATACTTGACGGTGATACCAACCGGTGGTTTTCCTTTGATGCAGAGGATTATGATATGGAACTTAACGATCTGCTGCTCTTAAACGAATACCAGTACGCCGACTATTCCTATTTTTCCATCGACAGGCTCAAACAGCTTCAGTCTGCCAAGGAGGGATCCGGCCTGAGCGAGATATTCAGTTCCCTGCTGAGTTCTTTTAAAGCTAATAATCTCTTCCCCGATATACCCGATCATGTCTACTTTGGCAGCCGGACACACTATCTTCTGTATACCGCGGAACGCTTCCTTAGATGGAATATCCTTTTTGATATCCTGCTGCCGGCCTATGCGGCATACCTGATAATAAAGAAAAGGATCTCTGCTAAAGAGCTGGTCTGGCCCTGCCTTCTTATCGGCTGCATGGTCTTCGATCTGCTGGCTATAATCTACGCCGTCGGACACACTCCCAGAAGAGCTACCATCGGTCCGCGTATGGCCATGGAAATATACAGCCTTTTCGTATTGATAGCTGCCTACAAAAAGAATATACCTGCCGATGCAAAAGCATTTAACCCGCGGCTGCTTATCGCCCCCCTTGCCGTATTTTTATTCACCGGCAGCATCCGTATCTTAGACCATGCCGCAAGTCCCCGTGAGACAGAAACCTCTATGGTCTTATCCGAATTAAGAGGCATCGAAGGCGAATACTATCTTTGCGATGCAATGATCCTGTGGGGAGAACGCCTGGGCATAACGGATATGCGCACACTGACGCGCACAGAATATGCAGACTTTTTTGAACACTTCTGTTTGAGCGGCGGCTGGCTGGCAGAAACCCCTCTCTCCACACATTATATGAAGGAACAGGGCGTTACCGCTCCCATGACACAGCTCGGCACGGATCCCCATTCCCATTATCTGGTCCGGAGCTGGAAGGCAGAATATCTTGTTCCGCTAATGGCAGATTATATCAGCCGCCAATGCGGCTGTTATCAGGAGCCCCGGGCTGTCTACGCCGGCGAAGAACTGATGATCGTGGATTTTTACAATCCCGAAATGCAATAGACCGGACAGGTTCATTTGAATACCATCCATTACTGTGGTATAATGCCCCCTATATACGAAAACGGAGAGAAAAATGTCTAAGAAAAACAAAAAGAAAAACCGCTCTGCTGCAGCAAAAAAGCAGAACACCGCGGTAAATAATAAAAAACTGCAGACTTCTGCACTTCCCGTGGCAGCGGAAGAAACCAAAGAGGCAAAAACCCAAATAAATCCGGCGGAAGAAGAAACAAAAGAGGCTGCAGCGCAGACTGCTCCTGAAAAAACAGCCGAAAAAGCAGTTTCAACCGGAAAAGAAAAAGCCGTTGAAAAACAGCACACCGGAAAATCTTCAGCAAAGCATAACGATCATACCGACAACTCACACATATTAAAACCCGCTGTCAGCTATGCATATATTATAATCCTCTTTATCCTGCTCATTATCGTATTCGTACTGAAGCTTATGGGCGACAGGGATCTGGCTGCAGCAAACGAACGCAATGAACAGCTCAGCGCCGCCATACTGGCAGCCAGCGAGAATATCGCTCAGCTCACAGCCGAAAACGCAGAACAAAAGAAGCAGCTGGACGCAATGAGCACGGCGATAAATGCCCGCACAGAGCTTAATGAGACCCAGAAGAAAGAAGAAGAGGAATCTGCGCTTCCTATACTCTATCCCATAAAGGGTACTGCCATAGTAATAACTGATACTGCAAACGATGAAGATACAGACGCTAATCTTATGCGCTTTTCCATGGAAGACGGCGCTTCAGTCCTGGCTACCGGAAGCGGTCTTGTGGAAGTATTAAGCGATGACGGCGACGGCTTTGTCAACATCGTGATCGATCACGGCAACGGCTACAAGAGCCGTTATGTCGGCGAAGGCACTGCTCTCTGCGAAGCCGGTAAGGAGGTCAAACGCGGAGACCTGATAATGCTCTTCACCGAAAATGACAGTGAATTTACCTACTCAATATTACAGAACGGAAAGACCGTAGATCCCATGAGCGTTATGGTCATCGACGGCTAAGGAGATACTGACAATGACACTCGACACCGGAGACCTTATAAATTCCATAATGCAGAGCCTTGGGCGTATCAGCTTTATCAAACCCGAGGATATCCCCAATATTGACCTTTATATGGACCAGGTCACCTCTTTCATCGACAGCAGACTTAAGAACACTGCCCGCTTTCAGGATAAAGACCGTATACTTACCAAGACCATGATCAATAACTATGCAAAAAACGATCTGCTGCCGCCCCCGGTCAAGAAAAAATACAATAAAGAGCATGTACTGCTGCTCATAATCATATATTATTTCAAGAATGTCCTTTCCATCAACGATATCCAGCGGCTTCTAAAGCCGATAGTCGAGAATTATTACGGAAAAGATGAAGATATGGATATAGCCACGATCTACAGCGAAGCCCTTAAACTGGGGGAGGACCAGGTCGAAGCCATAAAGAAGGACGTTATGGAGAAGTATGCCCGCTCGAAGGAAACTTTCTCCGAAAAAGAAGAAGGCGATGAGAAGGATTCTCTCCAGCTCTTCGCCTTCCTGTGCATGCTTATTCTTGATGTTTATGTAAAGAAACTTCTTATCGAAAAGATCATTGACGAATGCGTTTGAGCATCTCATCGTACTGAGCGTACATTTTCTGTACGCTGTTTTCCAGAAGATAATAATGCATGATATATGGCACCAGAAGCACCAGCAGAAGTAAAAACAGCGCCAGCAGTCCCCATGACAATCCTTCCGCGATCAAAATGGACTGGCCTATCTGAAGATAGAGCAGAAAGAAAGTTGCAAATGCCAGTACGCCAAAGAAAATGGTTACCATAAGATGGACCAGCCTCTCATGCTGGAAGAATGAGATCTGGGCCAGATGTGTCTCCATCAGCTTCTCATAATCCTTACGTGTGTGAGCTTCATCCTTAGCAGCTTTTTCAACGTATTCCCCGCCTGCATCAAAAGACGCGGTAACCGGCAGTTCATGTGCAAGGATCTTATCGATGTAATTAAGATATGCATTAACCCTTTTACGCATATAGCTTTCCCCCTTTTCCCATTATACAACAAAACCCGGGCATGACGGTACCCGGGAGTGTTATCTGATATTATCTTTACTTATGCTAACTTGTTTACGGCAAGATTAAGGCGTGAGATCTTGCGGGAAGCATAATTCTTGTGGTATACACCCTTGCCCGTAGCTTTATCTATGGTGCTGGTGGCCTTTAACAGTGCTTCCTGAGCGGCTTTCTTGTCGCCGGCTTCGATAGCTGCATAAACTTTCTTAACAGCTGTCTTAACTCCGGAACGGATAGCCTTGTTTCTCTCTTCCCTGGTCCTGCTGACAAGTATCCTCTTCTTTGCTGATTTGATATTTGCCAAGTCCCTGTACCTCCTGACTTTGATGCTATTAAATTAGCTCCTGCATCTGCCAGCGCCGGACACGGACAGTCTGTACAGACACAACAAAGATTTTATGATAAGAGTTACCCCTTGTCAAGAGGATTTTTTCAATTATTTTCTTTACTTTTATGCCTTTCTGTGATATATTCATTTTGTCGTTTTTTGACACAGCTAATTTTTTGGAGGTAAAAAAAGATGCAGGGTAAAGTAAAGTGGTTTAATGCACAGAAGGGCTATGGCTTCCTTTCTACCGAAGAAGGCAAGGATGTATTCGTACACTTCTCAGCCATCCAGAACGTAGAAGGCTATAAGACCTTAGACGAAGGTCAGGCAGTTGAGTTTGACATCGTTGATGGTGCAAAGGGTCCCCAGGCAGCTAACGTTGTTAAGCTTTGATCCAGGAGATACCACAGTTTTAATCAGTTGCTTACCGCTATGCGTTTTCTATAGATGAAATTCTGGTCAACAGGAGTAATTTACGGAAATAGGCAATACTGTATGGAACGATTAAAAGAAGGAGCAGCGTGAAAACGCTGCTTTTCTTTAATAACAAAACAACAGGATGGATTCAGATGGAACAGTCAGCCCTCCAAAAAAACGTCTCATATAAAAACCAGCATCTCATCGCTTTTGTGGCAGCCGCAGCCATAGCTGCCATCAGCTTCTATTTTGCAGGGATAATGCCCGGATCGGATTGGGTTGATCTGGCCGATTCCTTTACCCAGTCCGCTGCATTTGCCCGCATGCTGCTGCGGCATCTCTTTGACGGCGCCGGCATGTTTTACAGCCATGAGATATCTCTGGGCCAGAACACCTCCCTGGTATATGCCATGTATGGCTACAGCCCCTTCACCCTCTTCTATCTGCTTCCTTTTGACACCTACACCGTAATGGTCATAACCTATGTATTCAGATGTGCCTTTGCGGCTGCTTTTTTTGAATTATTCCTGCGCAAGGGAATGAACATCAAAAGCCGTTCCACCATCTTCTTTGCATTGTGCTACGGGCTCTGTGCCTTCCATATATATTTCTTAAACAGCGCTAATTTTGCTGAGGGCGTTTATCTCTTTCCCCTTCTGATGTGGATGCTGCTTGGCTTTATCAAAAGCGGAAAAAGAACCGGGCTTTGCCTGTGCTACGTTCTCTGCTTTGTTTCAAACTTCTATGCCGGATACGTTACCGGACTGGCCTCATTCCTCGCATTACTGGTATATCTTTTCCTGCGTGACGGAAAATCCTTTATAAAGAACAATCTCCGCTTACTGTTAAATTATGCTGTTCTGGTGCTGGCTGCTCTCTCTATCAGTATGCTCTTTCTCATTCCGGCTTTCACTTTTTATATAAAGACCATGTCGGGAGCTTTTAACGGAAGCTTCTTAAATACAGCATCCCCCCTGACTCTGCTTTCAAGTCTGTTCTGGGGTATACATAACGAACTTATGTCGGATTACGCTGCCCTGTATGCAGGGACTCCGACTCTGCTCCTTCTTCTGCTTTATTTTTTTTAATTGCCCCACATTTTTTACATTTAAATATGA
>CAMVRS010000137.1 GCA_947169935.1 uncultured Lachnospiraceae bacterium | reverse complement strand
TATTTTTTTTTAAAATATTTTTTTTATATTTTTTAAAATGTTTTTGTATTATATTTTCAGCTCGCTGCTTCTTCTATCCGTTCGGTCAATGCGCAGTGTATCTCCTTATACTGCGTATCTCTTATAGCGATATTGTATGCTTTCTGCATGCCGGCCATAATGAGCAGGTCTTTGCAGCGCGTTACGGCAGTATAGATAAGATTTCTCTTAAGCATCGTGAAATGCTCCGTCATGCACACAAAGATGATGCACTTATATTCAGAACCCTGGGCTTTATGTACGGTCGTAGCGTATGAAAGGTCAATGCTCTGCATGTCGCTTCTTTCATATACCAGATGTTCGCCAGTATCCATCTCTATAAAGGCAAGGTCGTTTTCCTGGTCATATTTTACGATGGTGCCGCATTCACCGTTAAAAACGCATCCGTCCTGCAGTTTGCCGTCAATATACTGGCTTATGCTGTAATTGTTTTTGGTCTGCATGATACGGTCACCGACTCTGAACCTGCATCCTGGGATCTTATTAGAGCTGCTTTCAGGGTTTTCTATATTCCGGATAACATCATTTAATGCATTGGCGCAGGATTTACCGTTCTTTTTGGTTGGAGTGATGATCCTGATATCCTCCAGTCTATATTTTTGACGGGCAGCCTTCCACAGTGAAGCTACGGTGGGCGCAGTTTCATCTGAATCCTTTATTTCTTTAAACCTGGTACGCTCGTCCAATATCAGGCTTTTAAAGTTCTTGCCATGGTTTATCATGTCCGCATTCGTATTTACAGAGCCCATGTTCCTGTATGCCTTCTCCAGACGCGATACATTAACAAACCTGCTCTTTAGCAGCATTGCAAAGAAATTACCCGGGCCTATGGGCGGAAGCTGGTCCGCATCCCCGACAAATACAATATGTGAGTCCTTAACGCTCCATAAGAGATCGCATGCAAGCGTCAGATTTATCATACTTGACTCATCAACTATGATAAGACTGTTTGCCGGCAGTTCTTTTCTCTGCTGTTTGCCGCCGCTATATCCATATATCAAACGGTGTATGGTGCTTGCTTCAATACCTGTTGCTTCACTCATCCTCTGGGCGGCACGTCCGGTAGGTGCACAGAGCACTACTTTGCCAAGCCATCCCCCTATGAGCAGGTTTGTAATGGTGGTCTTACCGCGTCCAGCTCCACCGGTTATAGCTGATATGCAGCTTTTGTATGAGCGATAGACAGCAGATATCTGTTCTTCATCCAGCTGGTATCCCTTTTCCTGTTCAAACTTCTTAAGCGCACGTTCTACCCTGCTCTTATCAATAAGCTCATATATGGGTTTCTGCCTGCCAAGGAATGCTATCTTCTTTGCGCACTTTTCTTCTGCGTGATATAAATATTCTGTATAAATGCGGTTATCGTCCAGTACAAGACTTCCTTCCGAAATGCAGGCTACTATTGCATCAGACAGGATTTCCAGACACTTTTCGTAGCTTGCCAGATATTCATGGAGCATATCTACATATTCTGAGTATTTTTCCTCATAGGGTGTGAGGTCTTCTCTTTTTTTTGCATGATGTACATACCCGGAGAGCATCTTCTTGTGTTCTTTGTCTACCGGAACAAGGAGGTCAAGTACAGCCTCTTCTATCTCATCAAAAGTAAGAAATACGTGACCATTTGTATTTGCCTTATCATTAAGCACATGATTAAGACCTGACTTGAACCTGAAAAGGCTGAATTCTGATACTCCGGAAGCCAAAGCAAGCTTATCAACGGTAAGAAAACCAAATCCTTCTATCTCTGTAAGTACGTACGGATTTTCCTTTATTGTATCTACCGACCTGCATCCATATTTATCAAAGATCTTAGCTATCTGGTTAGGTGTACCGTTGCCGTCCAGGGCTTCGTAAAGTTCACGGTAAGTATTGATCTTTGCAAAATTATCAGAATAAAACTTCTTGATCTTCTCCAGGCGTTTAGGTGTGATATGCTTTAAATTGAGCAGTTCGTCCGGATTATCGCGGATAACATCAAGGAGTTTGTCGCCGTATGCGTCTGTCATTGACTTTATGGCGGTTTTTCCGCCGATACCTTTGGCAAAAGCAGCGAGAAAATTAACGAATATGGTATTTGAGTCCTGCAGCGGGATGGCACTTGTTGCATTTATCTGCCGTCCGTACTTCTCATGCTCCTCAAGACTTCCTTTTATTTTATAAGCGATACCTTCCATAGGCTGGGCTATGCCCACAACAGGCACCTGACCCTTAACCTGTTCGTTCTCTATATAGAGCATGACCTTACTCCAGGTATCGTTCTGGAATATGATCTTTTTTATTACTCCGCTTATCTCTACGTTTTCTTTTATAATGGTTGTCTTTGCCATATCAATATCTCCTCTTAACGGATCCGGAGGATAAATCCCTGATCCAAACACAAAAATACCGATATTTCGGTCATATATTTATAATATAAGAGATTTTAAAGTGAAAAATTTTAGTATGTAGGCGATTTTCAATCAATAAATCGTAAAAGTCGATATTCCAACTATAAGTGATATCAAATATAACAATATGAGATGAACCGGGTAAAAGGCATAAAAGAAATATTTATTCATTTTAGCCCCACGTTCTCCGTTATATTTCAGAACGGGGATGATGGTCAAAATCGCAAATATCTCGTTCGCCCCCATTGGACCAAGGATAAGCATGCTGAACACAAAAGCCAGATTTCTCTTTTTCTTAAGCAGATACATTATAAAGATAGCTGTTACCCCGCATGCTCCATAGCTTGTATTAAGTATATCTCCTGCCATTCCAAACAAAACCAGGGGGATAATGGCAGCTACGAAATCTCTTCTTTTTTGAGACCCAATGGCAAAACCTATAACAACCGTTACTGAAAATATTATGGCTGTTCCCGCAATAAAAAAGATATTCCGGTCAATTTTACCCTCAAGCAAGTCTATGAACCAGTAATCCGTCAATATCATATGCATGAAAAACAGCCCTAGTAATACTGCTGATATACCGTAAGTAAGTATGTTTTTGCCGTCTTTTTTGAGATTTTTCTGCAAATATCTGACAAATGTTATGCAAAGGACACCGAATAATAGTGTGAATATGACATTCTGCCGACCGGGCGCAATTACCTTCCCCTCAAATGCTATGTCATAAGGTATTTCTGATATGAGGGCGAATATGGCAAGGTTTTTAGCATAATTCTTTATGCTGCGGGTATGTTCATAGCCTTCAATTATCAAAAAAGCATACAAGGGGAATGCAAACCTGCCTATCAGATGCATTATGATGCTGACTTTATTTAATGTCTCCAGCCCCGGGTTTTGGGAGAAAAACATGGAAAGCTCATCCTCTCCCAAATAAAAAGGAACTAACCTATCCAGATATGCGTCCAAGATGATAATAGCGCTATGGTCTATGAGCATAGCCATTGACGCAATGATTTTTAGCGCATTTCCGGATAAACCTATTTTCTTTTCTTCTGTCATGACGCTTCCTTAAAAACATTATATATTTAAATATATATTATTTTTCAAAAATTACTAAAAAAGGCCGCTTTTTTACAGCGACCTTTATTGTGGAACAGGATCGGGCACCTCCTGTTCCTTTACGATATGAAATTTTTTCTCCGGTACGAGGTTGGCTTTAGATCTCATTGACGAATTCTTCGTATATCTTTTTAGCCAACGCTTCATCGTGACGAAGCTTCTTGATGAATACATTAACAGCATTCATCCATGTCTCAGCAGTTACGAGGTCTTCTTCATCGCCTCTGATAGCGGTGAAAATATGAAGCCCATCAGATTCTTCACGGATGCACACGGCATCTTCGCGATATCCTCCGATGATAAATTCGCTTTCTGAAACTCCATTCTTTATAAGAATAGTTTTCAGCTTTGCTCCCTCTGCTGCGTTTATTTTCATTTTTTAAAATCCTCCTCCAAATAACCGAGACTTATCTCGGCTTCTATACTGTTGTAGTGAAGATACTGTGTAGCACCTCCGGGGCTATCAAACATCGGAGCAACTATACCGCGTTTGACATGACAACCCTCCGAAACCACTACGTATACATGATACTCAATGGTTTCTTCTTTGTACGGTAAGCCAAGTTTCTCATAAGGAGAACCTTCGGGAGCGGTGAGTTTTCCCTGCGGAGAACCAAAACGTGCAAGTCTTGTTCCGACAGGAAGTTCTATCTCATCAACGTATCCGTCCGTACCTTTGTAGGACTTGTCAAAACCTCTTCCGTCTACTTTATCGTCGGGTTTTGCCCAGTAAACGATAATAGTACCGTCATCTTTAACTTCACCCCATGCGGGGTTTTTTAATTCTAAATCGCAAGCCTGGATTTCCAGCCCACGGATGTTAGTTTGGGCCATTTTTTATTCCTCCTTTGATATTTTTGTTTTTAAGATCAAAGAAGGAGTGTCCGCCTTCCGTCCCTGATCTATACCAGGGACGTATCTCCCTTATTCATTTTTAAATCTCCTGTTTTTGTTATAAACAAGATACTTTGAATATATGAGAAAGCATGACACGATAAAAATAAATGCACATATTTTCGTCAGCCGACCTTTAACCGTTCGGAAAGAGCTGAATTTCGTGACCTGCTCCAGTCACGGCGTATGCATTTTTCAAGGGCATCGCCTTCCGTTAAGAGAAATACCCGAGATTTAGCTCTTGATATTGCCGTATAGAGCAGATTTTTGGCCAGCATCCCGCATTGAGGAAGCACTATTATAACATCATCATACTCAGAGCCCTGGGATTTATGTATCGTGATCCCGTAAGCAAGCATTATGTCCTGCAGGCAGGAATGGAGCAGGTTTAAGGTTCTGTCGGCCAGACGGACCACAAAAGAGTCTTTGTCTATATCCTCTATTATCCCGATATCCCCGTTAAAATAGTTGTCTTCGTAATTATTTACGGTAAAGATGATCCGGTCACCCTTTTTAAAGCCCATGCCTTCGCGGGGATTAACTGCTGTCTGGGCTATGCTGTTCAGTTTTATGACTCCGGCATCACCTTTCTTAATGGGGCCTATCATCTCACATTTGAACAATTCTTCCTCATTGTAACTTTTCTTGAATATCTTGACCGCATCTTCCGTCATCTGCTCAAAAGAACCGTCTTCGTATCTTTTTATAACAAAACTTTCGTCCTGTATCAGGTTGTTGAGCTTCCGGTTTACCAAAGAGGCGTTTTTTGCGATAGATGACAGCCCCTTTTGGCGGAATACTACCTGCAGGAAGTAGGTTTCTATCCCCGCGTCGATCAGATCCTTGAGCACGTTACCCGGTGTGACGCTTGCAAGCTGGTCTATATCCCCAACCAGGATCAATGTCGAACCTGTCTTTATGGCATTCAACAGCTTTGCAAAGAGCTCTATCCCGACCATTGACATTTCGTCCACTATTATATAGTCGGCTGCTATGGGATTTTCCTTGCCCCTGCAGATGAATTCGTCCTTACCGTAAGGTCTTATCTCAAGGAGCTTATGTATCGTGGAGGCATTCCGGGCACAGACCTCACTCATTCTCTGGGCAGCTCTCCCGGTCGGAGCGCAGAGCACGAAGCTCTTGTTGATGCTCTCTATGTAGCGGATCATACCCTTTATTATCGTGGTCTTACCCGTTCCGGGGCCTCCGGTCACGATCTTGATCCCAGGGGAATGGAATACTCCGAAAGCCTGCCTCTGCATAGTGTCATACTGGAAGTTAAGCTCTTCTTCTATCCTATCTATTATATCAGCATCAAAGCAGCTTTCCTCAAAAGACGTGTTATTAAGGCGCTTTACTTCTCTTGCTGCTGTTTTTTCGGCTTCATAGGTGCTTTTCATGTATATCCTGGTCTCTGTTTCGCGTTCTTCCCATATCAGCTGGTTCTTCTGGATTATGTCGTAAAGAACATATAATATGACAGCTCCGGACAGCGGTTCAGGATAAGGGCTTTTCTTGTCAAACGTATGGATACAGTTGACCAATCCTTTAAGAGTAACGTATACATGTCCCATGCCGTAGGATAAGAACATAGCATGGAATATCATCGCATGAACACGATCCCTGTTCTCTGGGCTTATGCCGTACTCGTATGCGAAGAGATCCGCCTGTTCAAAATCAAGGAGTTTTTCCTTTAGCAGAGTAAAAGGCGACTGCATTACGGCTTTTTCCGAACTTTCCCCATATTTCGTATAAATACGCAGGGCCTCATTGAAGGTAAGTCCATGGTTTATGCAGAATGTTATGAAATCTCTTATCTTTTCTGTGCCGGCAATCTTATTGACTACGGCTTTAGCTTTTGTCTCTGATAAGCCTTTTACCTGGGGAAGTCTCCCATTCTTACGGATATACTCAAATAGATCCTCACCTTTTAATCCGGCGACGATCCTTTCCGCTAAAGTAGTGCCGATACCTTCAAATAAGCCTCCAGACAGGAAATCGATAAGTACGTCCGTGTCATCGCTGCACATCTTTATCTTTTCTACATACACATTGCCGTCGTCTGATACCGTTCCTGTTATCTCAACCGGAGTTCCGGGGTAGCAGACAGGGCATTCTCCTATGCACTGATAATATCCGCCGTCTTCTATATCGACGATATAAGTGCCTGTCCCGTTATCGTCCGTATATATGGTTTTGGAGTATGTCCCATTTATCTGCATCTACTTTCCCCGCCTTTAATTTTGACTTTTGATGTTAAAAAAGGCACCCTCCCGTTGTGAAAGGGTGCCGACAGCTTAAAAAATTAGTTTATGGCATCCTTGAACGCCTTACCGGGCTTAAACTTCGGTACAACAGAAGCAGGGATCTTGATGGCCTCTCCGGTGGCAGGGTTCTTACCATTGCGCGCTGCTCTTTTTGCGGTTTCAAAAGTTCCGAATCCAACCAGCTGCACCTTGCCGTCCTTCTTCTTAAGCTCTTTTGTAACTATTTCGGTAAATGCCGAAAGTGTCTTTTCTGCGGCTGCCTTGCTGATACCAGCATTCTTTGCCATAGCATCAACTAATTCTGCTTTGTTCATTTTATTTTCTCCTTTTCTTTTATTGTTCCGCTTGCTGCGGTAAATGCGGAGGCGGGAATCGGACCCTTTCGTCATCTGACGCTGCACCGTCTGCTTATCTCCTTTTATTCTTTGCCATCTTTATCAGAATATTCGCTATTATTGACCTTTTTGATGAACATTACCCTGTATATACCGTACAGATGGTATCCTATGGCTACAAGCGGTATAAGTACGGATACAATCAGCCCGGGATTTATGCTTCTTATTATACCATCAAAGTCGGCATCCGGAGCTATCCCTGTCCCGAACATGGGATTTTGGTACGTCCCGCAGAGGATAGCAAACCAGGCAATCATATAGCCGGCGTGGCGCAGGAACTCTTTTCTTAACAAAACTCCTATAATGCCTATAAGAAATCCGGCACCTATTGATATCTTTATGAACATCATCGCTGAATTCAATACTAAATGTTACCTTTCCCTCATTTTTATAGATAATATATCATAAAAAATCCTAAATAAAATTGATATGTAGAAAAATAGGGCCAAATTGTCATATTTTTACACCAAAAAAGTGCCATAGGATAACCTATGACACTTTTAAAATTAACTTGCCTTCGCTAAAGCAACGGCAGCCGCAGCGGCAGCTTTCTTTGCTTTATTCCGCTCCAGCCTTCTCTCATGCTCTTCCTTCTTGGCTTTCTTCTCCTCTGCAGAAGGCATTACAGGCTCAAACTTCTCACCTATGCACTCTGTAGATTCACGGAGGAAGCGGTTATATACATAACCTTCCTTTGCGGAACCGAAGGAAACAAACTTTCCGGTTATTATGAGCTCATCCCTAGCACGGGTAGCGGCTACGAAAAGCAGACGACGCTTTTCTTCTACCATAGCGGTAGCTCTCTTTCTATTGAAGGGGCTATGTACGTACTTAGGATAGTATTTGGATATACTCGCAAATACAACAGGCCATTCAAGACCCTTTGATGAGTGTGCGGTGGTAAGCACTACGCCGGAGTAGATCTTCTTGCGACGGATCGCTACCCCGTCTCCGTACTCCTCAAACTGCTTGCAGTATTCCAGCTCCTTACTGAGATTTACCTTGCCCTTGAGTGATTCGACAAAGGCTTCGTAAATCTCATCATCTTCGTCCAGCTCCTCCAAAAGTCCGTGGAAGTAATCACGCTTTTTCTGCCCCTTAAGATTCTCAAAAGTAGTCTGCTGGGTCATTGAGCTGACGTATGAATTTATCTGCTCATCTGTCTTATCCATGAGCGTTCCCTTTGTAAGTACATTTGCGTAAGTTACAGCTTCCTGCGTTGCAGAAGGCTCTGTTAACCATTTAGCAAGTGCTATAGCAGCCAAAACGCGGCTGTTATCCAAAAGTCTCTCCGGATTCAACAGGATAGTGGGAATACCCTCATCAGCAAGCAATGATGACATCTCCAGGAGCTCGTTCTTTGATGCTGCTATGAACGCTATGTCCTCAGGTTTTACCCCTTCGTCGATCCTCTTTTTGATCTCATCAACTATGAAATCGTACTCTTCGAAAGATTCCCAGAAGCTTTCTACCTTTACTGCTTTTCCATTGCTGGGGCGGTCAGGTATTATCTTCTTGTCAACTTTCTCTATATTGAGATCATTGATCGCGTTTGCGAAGTTAACGATTTCGGGAGTCGATCTGTGATTTTCAAGTAATCCGATCTCGTCTCCGGGACGTCCGATGTAATCAAAAAAGTGGATCATAAATTCCGGAGTAGTATCCCTAAAGGAATAGATTGACTGCGAATCGTCTCCAACCACCATAAGGCTACGGAAGTATTTTGAGTCCATCATATTCTTGATGAAATCCATCTGCTTCTGTGAAGTATCCTGGAACTCATCTATGATTATGTGGGCAATTTCCGTATCCTCAAGATAGTAAGGATCCATGCGGAGCACCTCAAATATCAGGTTTTCCTGATCCGCATACTCTATGAGACATTCCTCACGTAGCTTCTTGTAATACTCATCATACAAGTCAAATAACGGCTTGTATGATCTTTCCGACAGATTGCAGATATCGCGATCAAGCTTCTCCTTGAGGATCAGCAGGTCTTTATCGTTATAGCTTAAGTTATAAGACTTAATTATTTCAAAGACCTTTTTTGTGATCTCCAAAGCTCCCATCAGCGGCATCTTCATCTTAAAATTTCTATAATCGATGTCCGGTATGGTGTGCTTGTTGAGCAGCTTTGCTAAAATTGCGTATCTCTCGACATCATCTATCAGAGAAGGCTTTCTTGTAAATCCAAGATTTGCCCATTCTGAATCGATTATCTGCTGACCAAAAGCGTTGAATGTCAATATCCTGAGCTGAGAAAAGTCTACATCAATACCAAAATCATCGGTATAAAGCTTGATGCGGTCTCTCATCTCCTTTGCTCCGGATTCGGTAAACGTGATTAACAATATCTCATGCGGCTTAACCCCGCTTGCCAGAAGGCTTGCGGTTCTTGCACACACAACAACTGTCTTTCCAGCTCCGGGTCCGGCGTTTATCTTAAGAATACCGTCACCGTACTGGATAGCGTTTTCCTGATCCTTTGAAAGGTTAAGTTCGCTTAATGCCTTTACAGCCATGGGAACCTCTGAACCAAGAGGTGCATGTTTGTAATGACATAAGCGGCGCTGTGCACACTTTTCGCAATCCTCTTCTGAGCACTCTGCTCCGTCAATCATCAAATGACTGAGCATCTTAATGTCCCAGGCCGTAAAATCTTTCTGCGGATTGGAATACTCATTTGAGTATGCGATTATATTTGAGCCTCCATCATCATATTCTTCGAGGATGTGGTCGCTCTTATCCTTGCTGCTTCTCAGGAAGTGATACTCTGCTACGACCGTAGCGGTTCTGCCGGACGGAATAAGGAACCTTCCGTACTGAGCAAGCGCATAAAGATCGCTCCTGTATTCTGCAGCCTTTTTACTGAACGTCGGCTTTCCCTGGCTTATCTTTACTACGTGTATTTCTTTACCCGTAATATAAATGAAGTTCGGGCTAACTCCGTTGATTTTTATATCCTCCGACGGGCAGAAGTCCAGCTTCGGAAGGTCTATCTCCGGATCCAGCTTAAGGCTGATGATATATTTGTGATAGCGTTCAAGCAGAACGGCCATCTCACAAATATGCTCATTTCTGGTTTCTTCGGTAGGAAAATTCACCTCCTTGAAACCATCTGTTACCTCATTACGGTACCAGTCGAAGGACTGAACCTTATCCATCTCCAGCATTTTATTGATGATGCGGTAGATAGGTATGGATTTCTGGAAGTTCTGCATGTCTTTCTTTGCAGCTTCCATTACCAGGCCCTTACGTCTGTGTACACATGTGAGGTTGTTCTTATTAAGTTCGTGAAAGTTTAACTCTTTCATTTTTTATTTTCTCCTTTCGTTATCCGACCATTTTGGGTCATAGCTTAAATTATGTAATAAATATATAAGAATAGGATTACCTACAAAAAATCGTATATCTCAATAGTAGAGACCAGTCTTAGAAGCTGATGATCGAAGTGACTTCGTGCCAACTTGGCACGAAGTTTTATATGAAGTTGTTATTCAATAAGATGCTTTTTTACTATGTTACATGTTCTATCTGATATATTGTATGAGTGCTCTCCCATATAATACTATATACTTAATATACTTAATATACTTAGGGAGCCCCGGAGCCCGCATAAAATAAGGGTTTTAGGGTCGAAAAAGGGACATCTGTTACTACCAAAGGGACATCTATTACTATAAAAGGGACATTTGTTACTATCGGCCTGAAAAAAGGGACATTTATTACGGTGGATAACTTGAAAAATAGCGATTTTGGCCCTAAAAGGGGCATTTATTATTTGAAATGCCTAAAAAGGGACATTTATTACGGTGGATAACCTCATAATCGGATTAAATTTTCTGGAAAAGGGACATTTATTACGGTGAATAAGTGCATGATGTAACATATGTTACTTGAAAAGGGACATTTATTACGTGAATAACTTGAAAATGACCCCTTTTATTATAAAAGGGACATTTATTACGGTGGATAACTCGTAAAAGGGACATCTGTTACTATAAAAAGGGACATTTTTTACGGTGGATAACGCGAAAAGGGACATATTTTACTACAAAAGGGACATTTATTACGGGGGAT
>CAMVRS010000136.1 GCA_947169935.1 uncultured Lachnospiraceae bacterium | reverse complement strand
AAGATCGAACTGGATATTTGAGACCGAAGTGGAAGTCGCGGTATTCTGCACGGTTATGGTCAGATTAAAAGTATCTCCCGCATATACTTCACCGGGATCGGTGGTAAAGCCGGTAACGATGATCCTGGGCGTAGAAGTCTTGCCGCCGTCCTTCTCCCCGGGATTTAAGAAGCCCGCTCCGGGAGCGCCGGTAACATCCACATAAGATATCAGATCCGTCTCCTCTACTGCTCCGTCCCTGTAATACTTAACATGAAACTTGATAGGGTAGGTACCGGTAAGCGCATCCCCGGAAACCCTGAAATTCCAGCTCACTGGCTGTGCAAACTCCGCTTCCTTATTGGGATCCGCAACAGGCTCAAGCCTGTATACCTTTCTTACTTCCTGTGCGGTGGTGATATCAAAAGGCCATTTGCTGACATCGGTATCCACCACAGGCGTGATCAGCACGTCCTGTACCAGAGCCGTACCCAGGTTGACAACGGAAAAACCTATATTTACGGTCTGTCCGTAAGATACTTTGGGAATAGCCGTGTTATTGGTTATAAAAAGGAACTGCTCTGCGCTCTTGACATTGGTCTGCGCCGCAGTGGTCAGATTTGCCTCTACTTCATTTACATAAGCCACCAGCTGGCCTACGGTCATTTCATTTTCTGCAATAAAAACGTTGGCTTCATAAAAGACATGGTTCATCCTTTTGCAGCCTTCCGGTGACAGATCATAGAGCTTTTTAAGAGTCTCCATATGATCGACCAGATAGGCATACGCCGCAGCCCTGTCAGCATCGGTGGCCTTTTCGTTTTCGTCCTTTGTTACCAGCGATGTAACATCAAAACCTGCGTACACATCCGCTGCCGGTCCAAATAAAAGCGCCCCGCCCAGCAGAGCCATCGCCAACATCCTGATAAACTTTTTCATTACATTCCCCTCCATTTTTCGGGATCTTTTTCCTGTCCGGACAAAGCCCGGGATCCCTTTTATTATTCGCTCTTTTTTACTGCTTTTAACGGATCGTACTCCGGCACCACGATCTGCGGCGTTCCGGGTTCCGGAGGCGTCTCATCCTTCTTATCTACTGCCAGCCCCTCCGCAGCATCCGCTATAACAGGCAGTTCTTCCGCAGGCTTTTCCTCTCCCTTTATTGCGGTACCGTTAAGCTCCGCGGTCTGCCTCAGGGCTTTTTCCCTGTTATCCTCTATCTGTAATATCTTTCCGTCACGGATATGGATTATCTTATCCCCGAATGACGCAAGATGATTATCGTGGGTAACCATTACCATGGTCTGGTTCTGCTCATGGGATATCTTCTGTATGAGCTGCAGCACCTCCATGGTGGTATTTGAATCCAGATTTCCCGTAGGCTCATCCGCAAAGACTATCTCCGGGTTCACCACCAGCGCCCTGGCTATGCCGACTCTCTGCTGCTGGCCGCCGCTCATCTGCCCCGGCCTGTGCTTCATGTACTTTTTGAGTCCCACCAGTTTGAGCATCTTGATGGCGCGTGCTTCCCTCTCAGCCTTGCTGACTCCCTGGAAAGTAAGGGGCATGGCCACATTCTCTATGGCGGTCATATTCTGCATTAAGTTATATGACTGGAATATAAAGCCGACATGCGCCTGGCGGAAATTAACCAGCTGGGATTCGTTCTTTTTCTCTATATGCTCCCCTGCTATGATGATCTGCCCTTTGGTAGGTTTCTCAAGCCCTGCCATCATGTTAAGGAGCGTAGACTTTCCGGAACCGGAAGTACCGACTATGCAGCAGAATTCGCCCTTCATTATGGAAAAATCCACTCCGTTGAGCGCCCGCACCTTATTGGTGCCTATCGTATATATTTTATAAAGATCCTTGACCTGGATCACGGGTCTTTCCATTTTCAGTTCCCCAAATCTAAAGCATTTACCATATCTTGTTCTTACGGCAACCAAGAACACATTATAAACTTACGGACATAAAAAAGCAAGTTACAATTCTGTAAGAAAAGATTACGAAAACATTAAGCGGCCGTCTGCCCCTCCTGCCACATTCAAAGAAATTTTGCCAAAACCCTTGACAAGGCTTTGTTTTCTGGTATAATGGCGAACTGTTGAGAGCAGAAAATATCTGCCGCCATAAACGCGGGTGGAGTTCAATGGTAGAATGACAGCCTTCCAACCTGTACACGGGGGTCCGATTCCCCTCACCCGCTCTTACAAAGAAGCTGTTTCACTAAAATGTGTAACAGCTTTTTCTTTTTCCGGAAACAAAAAAACTGCCGCATGATGACCGTTATCATCAATGCGGCAGCCGTTTTTTCTTTATCGCTTGTCCTTATTCTTTTTCAAACTGCCATTCGGGCTTTTTGAAGAAGTCCACCCTGGGCTCTAAGAACTTAGGCTTATGGTTCTTAAGATCCGGCACATAAGCGGTGAGGGGCTCCAGTATCAGATCCCAGTTCCATATCTTATCGTCAAAACCTATATAGTCGCGGAACATCTCGCAGCCGTCCGGCGCTATGGGATGGAAAAGCACTGCCATGACCTTGCAGGAATACCAGGTATCCACAAGCAACTGTCTCTTCATCTCCAGATCGTTATTCTTATCCGCTTCACGGCTTACTGCCGCCCAGTTCTTGTTCACCTCACGGATATACTCATCCAGTGTATAGGAGATCCTGTGGAAATCATGATTGTACATATGTCTTTCATAATCCAGCACATTTTTCTCTGCCAGAGCTTTTATCTTCTCTGAAACCTCGCCCTCGGGGATCACGCCGTCAAAGGCTGCCTGGGTGGAATAAAAGCAGGAACGGATCAGACGGTTGTATACGTTGGTAAGAAGGTTGCCTTCCTTAACAACAGGGTCTGCGCCCTCTCTCTGATCCTCAGGCAGATATACCTGGGGCTTAAAGCCGGTGCTCTTATTCGAAAGACCAAGGCTTATAAAGTGCATGCGCAGCTGGTCTACGGAATAATACGAAAGCAGTTCCTCAGCCATAGGCGGTTTGATATCCGAGCTGCTGCTGGCCTTTGTATCCATGAACAGTATGTGGCGGTTGGGAATGATATGGGGCGGTCTTACATTGCCCAGCGCATGGAATATACCCATCTCCGCGATGGAATAGAAATAGATATTATCCTCTCCGATGAACTGGTATACCATGGAATCTTCATCATTCCACCACTTCTGCCATTCATCCTCATCAGCCCCCTTAGAAGCCAGATAAGCCCTTGTAAATGAGATGGGTGCCCAGAGTGATTCAGGCCAAACCCAGAAAGTCAGATCCTTCTCTCCCTCTTTTTCCGGAACGGGAACGCCCCATTCAACATTTCCCGACAGACGGAAAGGCACAAGAGTCTTTCCCGCGGTATAATGCACGCAGGCTTCCTCCAGTACTTTTCTGGCCACATCGCGGTCATCAAGGGACTTGAAAACGCATAACAGCGACTTTCTCTTCTCTTCATCTATAAGCTCATGCTCGGGGAATTTAGCCAGGAGCGCATCCTGGTCCTTATCCTCCAGATATTTCTTGGGTATATGTACAGCGGGCTTATTTAAGAATTCATCAATGATGAGCATCTCAAACTTGCGCCTGTTGGTATTTGCGCGCAGCTCATTGATGCAGCCCTTAAGATAATCGATGTCATCCTCCAGCTTGTAATACCAGTTGGTAACATTCACAAAAGAAGGCTTCTTTCCGGAAAGGACGCTGACGGGATCGATGAGTTCGCTGGGCATATACTGGTGTCCCAGTGAGCACTCGTCCGCATAGGCCTTTTCACTGCAGCAGCCTTCGATGGGACAGCGTCCCACAACCTGTCTGCCGTTTAAGAAAACTCCAAGCTCATCATCAAAAAACTGGGGGGTGGAGAGTTTTTCCAGATAGCCCTTTTCATACAGGGTATTAAATACCTCTGCCGAAGTCTTTGTGTGCATCTTACCGGCTTCGCCCAGTGCGGAGGCTGCAAACAGGTTGGGACTGATCCTGTAATCATCCAGGGTCTTCTTCTGCTTTTCGTGATTGGAACGCACATAATCCTCTAAGGATTCCTGATAGCCCTCTTCCTTAAGCTTTCTGTAGCTCTCAAGCGCAGGCGAACCGTAGCAGTCCGTTCCGGAAACAAAGATGACATTCTCCTTGCCTATACGGTCGCGCATAAATCTCGCAAATACATCGGCATGAACAAACATACCGCCCACATGTCCGAAGTGCAGCTCCTTATTGCCATAGGGCATACCGCCCGTTATGACGCAGCGTTTCGGAAAAACAGGTCTTTCGTCAGGTCTTATCCTTTTATCGTACATATCTATTTCCTTTCGTTTTTAAAGATCAGGCTACATTATATGCGCTGGCGCCCTGCTTTTCAAGGCTTATTTGCTCTGTGCCCTGTCATATGCGATCTGTTTGAACAGATTATAGAGGCCGCTTTTGATGGCGGTATTGTCGTGATCCGCCCCGTTTATCTCATACCAGATATGCTCCGTCCCGTTAGCCGTCAGTATCTCATGATAGGATTCCGGATACTTTCCCACAACCGAATCCTTTGAACCGCAGCAGATAATAAACGCCTCCGGTAATACAGCCCCATCCGCAAAATGCATCTCACTCTCCTGCATCTGGCCATTATGTGTCATAAACTTATCAGTGGCGGGTACGATACCGGGCGCCGCGGATATGGCGCAGACATAGCCAAAAAGCTCGGGCCTCTGAAGGGTTATGAATATGGTCTCACGTCCTCCCATGGAAAAGCCTGCCAGGTAAGTATTCTCCCTGCCTGTAAGAACGGAATAGCTGCTCTCGATATGAGGCATCAGATCACCTGTCAGATCATATATAAACTCATCATAGGGTTTTATGCTTTCATTATCAAAAGCCGGCTGCTGCGCGGGATCCTTGGCCGCATACATATTGGGACAGACTATTATGGTTTTGTCTATCAGCCCGTCAGCCGCCATATTACCGGCTATCTCCTTTATCTTATTAGACGGATCACCTGAGAAAGAATATTCGTCACCGAAGATCCCATGCAGAAGATAAAGCACGGGATACTGCTTATCCTCACTGTAATCCGCCGGAAGAAGGATGCTGTAGCCTCTCTCCATGCCGCAGCTCTCCGAATAATAGGTCCCGTGGATAAACTCTCCGTAATCCAAACCGGAACGCGTATTAGTAACGTTCAGCGGGCAGAATTCGGATATCTCATCGTTCAGTTCCTCCTGCGCAGCCTCCTCTGTTTCTGTGGGAGCCGCTTCCGCGCTGTCCCCGCCGGCTGCTATGCCGCCGGCAAAACCGGCCTTCTCCTCCTCACTCATCTGCATGTCTGCACCGGCAGTCATGTTGTCCTCCATCACGGTCTCCTCCGCACTGTCAGTTTTTATGTCCCTTACTTCTTCCGCCGCCTTCTCCTTCTTTAGTCCCTCACGTAATAATGCCGCGCTATCCATTTGCAAAGTCCCGGAAGGCCGGGGTATACGATACGCTCGCTCATATTCAGCTGGTCCAGCATGTCCCTTATGCGCCAGCGCAGATCCTTGTTGATTATATACTTTATGGTATTCTCCGTCTTCCTGTTAAGGAAATCCTCGATATCGTCGATAGCCATGGGAACCACGCTGAAGAAGGAATACTGGTTTACTATACGCTGGTTTATGGAAGGAGGCTCCATCACCACCATGGCGCTGTCGCCCATATCCTTATCATACTGCTTTAAGCTGTTGCCGGTTGCCTCTGCCAGAGTATCCACGGAAAAGATGGTAACCTCCTGGCGTTCTACTATGTTCCTGTATTTTTCCGGAAGATGGGATACCATCTCTGCCATATCTATCCTCCAGACACAGCAGTCATGCTTATCCATCTCCTTAAGATCTGTCTCGCTCATGGCAAAATGCAGACCCACAAGGGCGGAATGTGTCCAGTCCAGCAGACGCGTGGGCAGACCGTTATGCTGCCCTTCTATCATCTGTCTCCATACGGACTGGCCTATGGACGGATCACCTATTACCGCATATTTGGCAAAATTCTCAAGTATAGCGGGCTCCAGCCTGCTCTCCAGTCCCTTGCAGTTACGCGAAAGGGAAGTCTTCATCTTAAAGCTCGAATCAGGCATGCCGCGGTAAAGATAGGAACTGCGGTTCCTGTTAAGATCCTTTCTGAAATCCTGTTCCGTAAGCAGCGGCAGCAGTTCATCCAGATCGTTTATATAGATTTCTTTTATCATTTCCCGCTCCCCTTTATCATCTTAAGCAGTTCTTCCTTCTCGATAGGACGCGAATAGAAATACCCCTGAAAACTCTTAACATCATATTTGTTGAGCAGATCGCGCATATTGGCATTCTCGATACCTTCAACGCAGACATTTGCCCCAAACAGCACGGCTACTTCCGTGAAGCTGTTGACCAGGCAGCCTTCCTTTTCATCTTCTTCGATATTCTGTATAAAGCTCCTGTCGATCTTTATGGTATCGATGGGTATGTTCTTGACCAGGCCGACTGAAGAAAAGCCTGTGCCGAAATCATCCAGAGCCACCTTCACTCCGCCGGCTCTCAGGGTCACCACTGCGTTTCTCAGCAGATCCATATCCAGCAGACGGCAGCGCTCCGTTATCTCAAGGCACAGATGCTCCGGCGGATACTCAAGCTCATTCAGTACAGTCCACACACTGTCGGTAAAATCCGCCTGCTCAAGCTGCGCGTAGGAGATATTCACATTTATAACAAAATCCGGCATTATGGCCAGCATCTTCTTTGCAGTCTTTACAGCCGTTCTTAAGATCCATTCTCCCAGTGCAGGAAATTTGGGATCCCTCTCCAGAAGGGGGATGAATTCATCGGGAGGTATAACGCCGTATTCATCATTCTTCCAGCGCAGCAGCGCCTCTGCCCCGGTGATCCTTCCGCTGACAGCCTCTATGATGGGCTGGTACAGCAGATAAAAGCCGCTGTAAGCCCTGGATATGGAATTCCTTATCATGTGCAGGGTCTCAATATTCCGCATATGCCTGCCGGCCAGGTTATCCTCAAACTCAACCAGATCGCCATGCTTGCTCAGCTTTGATTCATCATAAGCAAAATTCAGGCAGGAATATACCGTCTGGGTGTCCGTATTGAATTCGTTCAGCGCCAGTGCACCGGAATTAAGCTCCAGGGATATAAAGCGGTCTTCTATCTGTATGCCCTTCCTGAAATATTTACGCAGATCTTCATAGGTTTTTCTTATCTCTTTTTCCGTCTGCGTCTGGGTGATAACGGCAAACTTGGAACCATCCAGTCTGTAGGTACCGCCGCGGTTGCCCACATGATCCACCATGAATCTTCCGAAGCGCTGCAGCACCGCATTTCCGAAACCGTAACCGTAAACTTCATTCAGCTCGGTGAGCTTTCCTATACCCACAACGCATATCCTGATCTCTGTTTTATTGCTGATGCAGCTCTCAACGTCTTCAAAAAAACCGTACTGGTTGCGCAGACCTGTAAGATTATCTATATGGCTCTGCTCACTGTGATTCCGGATGGAGCCGCCAAAGTATTCCGGCTGGCCGTATTCGTCCGTAATGACTATACCGCGGCAGGTGCATACATCATAAACGCCGTCCTTTTTCCTGGCGCGGTACTGCATATCATGACCTTTTACCTTCCCGCTGAAAATGGCGTCTATGCCGTCGCGGTAGGTCTTCCGGTCCTCCGGATGTATATGCTCTTCCCAGATAGCTCCGGCTTCATACATATATTCCGAAGGCAGTCCGAATACATCCACGAGGTTTTTGGACCAGCGCGAACAATCATACATCATATCGCAAAGATAGACGTAGGTATCCTCACCTATGATGGAAAAAGCCTCAAAGAGAGAATCCAGCCTCCTCTTCCTTTCCCTGGGGTATTTTTTATCTATCTTCATACGCTCCCCCCTTCCACGGCGATCTTTACAACATCGCTCTGATGATCCGCATGTTCAAATTCATCCAGTATCGGACAGGGTATATGCGGCTCAAAAGCCCTGTCATGAAACCAGGTGCACTGAATCGGCCGCATGCCTGCATCCCGCGCCGCATAAAGCTCCTTCGATCCGCCGTCACCGACATAAAGACATTCGGAAGCTTCAACTTTAAGACGCTTTGTCATCCTCCCAAACATCTCCGGGTCCGGCTTGCAGATCCCCTGTTCATAGGAAATAAGCGCCACATCGAAATAAGGGAAAAGCTCACATTCCCTTATCTTATCCCTCTCATCGGAAAAGGTATTTGTCATAAGACCTATCTTAAGACCGGCTTCCTTTAGTTCTTTAAGCATCTCAACAGTCTCTCCCGGTATTGCGGAGAAAGTATCCCCCAGAGCTTCGAGTCTTTTGGAAGCCGCCAGTTCCACCTTCTCATCGGAATAGATCCCAAGCTTCTTTAAAACGATCTCCAGCCCTTCCTTTATGGTATATACTCCCGTACTCCGGTCAGCCTCTATGGCATGCCATTCCTTTCTGAACAAAACAGGATCGGCTCCCACATCCGCAGCTATGTTTTCGCCAAAGTAAGTACGTCCCTCAAAAAGTGTTACCAGGGTCTCAAACATATCAAAGACGACTGCTTTTATCATGATCCCTCCTTTTAAGCTGCCGTGCAGCTTAAGATCATCTTCTCTTTCTCCTTACCGCCATGCATCTGTTGCATTTGGATCTGGGTGAATCCCAGGGAAGTGGCCGGCCGCAGATCACACATTCCTTTTCCTTTAACGCCTGGGTTGCCAGGAATCTGTTGATCTCGTTTGATATCACATTCTTCTGCATCATGATGGCATTGCAGCTTTCCGGATCACCGTATTTCTTGCAGAGCTGATACTCCAGATCCAGATCCTCATACATGCGCTCCGCCTCGCGGAGTGCATCCGCATCCTCAACGGGATCTATGCCCCAGCCTATATTAAAGTGTACTTTAAATCCTTTTATATGCGCTATGGAAAAATCAAACCATCTCTCCAGCAGTTCGGGCTTAGTCTCATCATAGGGTATTGTTATCAGTTCATAAATGGTATTCTTATCGGAAGTATATTCTTCCAGCATCTCCGCCAGCTTTATCTCACGCTCGGAGGACGCCTTTTCAAAAGGCGCAGATACGGGTATCTTGTCCCATTGCCTTATCAGCTCCGACACTTTTCCGTCCAGGCCCAGCAGGCTTTCCGGAAAGGCTATCCTGGCGTTCTTTATTGCCGGAAGGCGGTTCTCCACCTTTCTGCGGAGCTGGTCCAGCATCATATTGGTGTTTATCTCCACCGTATAAAAGCCTTTGTCAAAAACTCCGGCCCTGCCTGCGCGCCCCACTATCTGCCTTATCTCCGAAGGCAGCAGATATCGTCTCTCCTTACCATCGAATTTGGATATCTCCATCAGCACCACGCGCCTTATGGGGAGGTTCAGTCCCATGCCTATGGCGTCCGTAGCCACCAGCACATCCGTCTCCTTCTCCATGAACTTTCTGGCTTCCTCATGTCTTACATCATAGGGAAGTGCTCCGTAGATCACGCTGCATTTATAGCCCAGTTTCTGAAGCCTGGCTGCTATGGCGTGCACCGACCTTCTGGAGAATACAATAAGGGCATCACCCTTCTGCACGGAATCCGGGAAATCGCAGTAATCCTTATCACACTCCAGGCTGCTTAAGCGTGCGTGGTATTCCAATTCATATTCATCGCCGCAGGCTTCGATCATGCTCTTGAGCAGCTCTTCCGCTTCGGGGGCGGCACATACATGTATGGTATCGGCCACTATGCCCATGATGGCTGCCGTCCATCTGCCGCCACGGAACTCATCCGTCAGCATCTGTGCCTCGTCTATAACGGCGCAGCTGTATCCTTTCTTAAAATCCAGCACATCTATGGTAGAGGCCTGGAAAGGTGCATCCTCCGTTACTATCTCTTCTTCTCCGGTTATCAGGTTACAGGATAAACCCATATCTTTAAGCTTTTCATACTGCTCGTAAGCCAGCAGACGCAGGGGCCCCAGGTATATGCCGCTGCCGGCCCCTATCAGCTCCTGCATAGCCTTGTAGGTCTTACCCGAATTGGTAGGTCCTATATGAAGTATGAACTTCCTGTTTATCTTCCGTGCCGCAGGATAAAGGTCGATCATATTATCGGGGATATGATCCAGCACGGCTTCCTTAAGCGCCAGCTCCTTCTGCTTCATCCTGTTATACTGCTTATCCAGGCCCTTATGATAGGGATTGCTGCTTATCATCTTTATGGCGTCGCGCTTTGTAAGGACCGGCCTTGCCTTTTCCGAATAATCGCAGAAGCACTCATAGGCGGCATCCATGGCGTCGTCATAAATATAGTCGCAGATGTCCTTTTTCCTCTGTTTGCTCACGCCGCCGGGTATCAGCGCCTTAAAACAGTTAAGCACATGATCGCAGAAAGGCTGTTCGGGATACTTATATCCCTTCGTATATACTATCTCACAGTAGAAAGATACCCATCCCGTTTTATCCGGCAGGGTATCGATATATTCACCGTAGTTTTTGATCGTCAGGAGCGTATCCTTCCTGCCGCCCCTGCCTCCGGGCGTTGAGAATGCAATATCTATCTTTGACTGCGTAAGATATGCTTCTATCGCAGAGCGCATTATCCCACGCAGCTCGTTAGCATGAGCCCTCACAAAAGCACCGATATCTTCGCAGCCCTCTGCCGAAAGCACCTCTGCCAAAAGCTCCTCATTTTCCTTCTGCCTTCTGTAATTCTTCAGGGCATACTCGGAAAAGTCCTTAAGCCCTTCGGCCGCCATGCGTTCTATCCATTCGCGGTTGCTCTCATAATAGCTTTCATCGGACTTGAGCATTTCCGTGCGGTCATGGAAATAAAGGAAGACTTCATCCTCCTGCCTGCGCCGCTGCAGCTCTTCCCGGTACTCGCGGCTCTTTTTGAAAGCCTCACGCTTTCTTCTGCTCCCTTTGCCGGAAAATCGCTCACGCAGTATCTCCTCACCGATGGTACTGCTCCGCCTGTTGGCGCGCATCTTATATTGTTGTAAGACCCAGTCTGTATACGCCTGTTCCATTAACATTCCTCTTTCGTAAGATCACATATATATTTTACCAGAAACAGGCAATAAATGCCAGAATCGTCCTTATTTCAGCTTCTCCATAAGAAATGCCAGCAGGTTTTCCCTGGTCGTGGATTTCAGCAGATACCCTTCGGGCTTAAGCTCCATCACACGCGTTACCGCTTCCTTTGTACCGTTTCCCGTAAGAAAGATCACCGGTATACCGGCCATGCTCGGTTCCTGCCGCAGCATCCGTAATACCTGCG
>CAMVRS010000135.1 GCA_947169935.1 uncultured Lachnospiraceae bacterium | reverse complement strand
CTCTTTGAGGAGGAGGCACGTGAATATACCGTAAGCGGCATAGCCGGCGGCGCAGCAATAGCAAACAGCAATACAAGATCGGCTGCATACTTTGATGCGACTCTTGATGGCGATACCATCAGTGTGAGCCTTAAGAGCGGCATCAGCAGGAAAAAAGCAGCAAAGCAGGCAAATGCGGTACTGAGCTTCGTGCTCGAAGACGGCAGCCGTCTTGAGTATCTCCTTCCTGTAAAATACCAGAAGCCTGTGCTTAAGCTCAGCGTAAAGAGTGCTGCATTGAAGGAAGGCAGTAAGGCTGAGGTTCAGACAACAGTCCTTATCAAGCGGGGCGGAAAGTATGAGCCGATGGAACTTAGTGATGCCGAGGTTACATTTAACGGTACTGAAGTAACCATCCTTGAAGGAGGAAAGATAAGCATTGCGGCAGAGGGCGCCACAAGCGGAAAAGTCAGCGTCAGGAAGACCGGCTGGGAAAGCGCCGTAGAAAAGCCCTTTACGATCAAGGCTGTAAAGAAGGATGTGCTTAGTGTGGATCTGGGCGGGGTTAAGAGCATCGTACTCAATTCCAACGCAAAGTCACAGAGCTTTGAGTTCCCCGTATACTTAAACGGTGAAGCGGCAGCGGATGTGAGCATAGAGGATAAGAAGAACAGCGGTATCGCGGCATTTGCCGATGGCGTGCTCACGCTGGCATATCCGGAGAGCGGCACAAAGGCAGGAAACTACACCATAGTTTTAAGAGCCGGCGATGCAAAGTGCAGCGTTAAGGTAAAGGTGAGCGATAAGGACCTGTCGAAGGCCGTAACATTAAGGATAAAGAGCAGAATAAACGTGGTGACCGGGGAGGCAATGGTGCTCACACCCGTATTTAAGGATGTTAACGGCAGCATAAGCACGGTGAGCATAGAGAATGAAGACTACGAGGCGGAACTTGATGAGAAGGGGAACATAATAGTAAACTACACCGGCACCGCGCTGAACGCAAAGAATCTGAATATCGGCACACTTAACTTTAAGCTGGGCATAAGCGGCATAGATGATGAGGTGGCTGTAAGCCTGACTAAAGTAAAGGCAAGGAAGACCGCTCCGGCCGTGAAGGCAGCAAAGGTGACCGTGGCTAAGGACGCCGCAGGTGATGTGATAGCAGTTGCGAATATCGTATGTACCTATAAGGGCAGCGACGGCAGGTATCACAGCATAGCACCCGAGAACACGACCATCATAAAGCTTTCAAAGGGCATCACGGCAGCCATAAGCGAAGATGATAACACGCTTGTAAACATCACAAAGCTCGAGAAGAAGAGATGCATCATAAAGATAGCACTCACCTTTAAAGGCGGCGTGACAAGGAACGTGACCATCAGGGTTAAGAAGAGCAAGTAAAAAAGACTTAAAATCCCCCGCTAATAGTGGTATAATCATAGGCAATATGGGCTGTAAGCCCGTCTAACAATAAGGAGGAACACATAAAATGAATATTCTGGTCATAAACTGCGGCAGCTCATCCCTTAAGTACCAGCTTATCGATTCGGAGAGCGAGAAGGTACTGGCTAAGGGACTTGTAGAGCGTATCGGTATAGAGGGAAGTGAGCTTACACATTCACCTGCCGGTAAGGAGAAGGTACAGATAAAGACAGATATTCCTGATCATTCCGTAGCTGTAAAAATGGTGATAGATGCACTTACGGATCCGGAGCATGGCGTGATCAAGTCACTTTCCGAGATAGGTGCGGTAGGCCACCGCGTGGTACACGGCGGTGAGAAATTCAATAAGGCAGTGCTTATTGACGACAGCGTGATCAAGGATATCGAGGAGCTCAGCTCCCTGGCACCTCTTCACAATCCCGCAAACCTGATCGGTATCCGTGCATGTGCGGAGAATATGCCCGGCGTACCCCAGGCAGCAGTATTTGACACCGCTTTCCATCAGACCATGCCCAGAAAGGCTTATATGTATGGTCTGCCTTATGAGTATTATGAGAAGTACAAGATCCGCCGTTACGGCTTTCACGGTACCAGCCACGATTATGTGTCTGCACGTGCAGCAGAGATACTTGGCAAGGACCGCAAGGATCTTAAGATAATAGTCTGCCATCTGGGTAACGGTGCATCCATTTCTGCCGTAAAGAACGGCGAATGTATTGATACTTCCATGGGTCTTACTCCTCTTGAGGGACTCTTCATGGGAACCAGAAGCGGTGATATGGATCCTGCGATCTTTGATTTTATCTGTGAAAAGGAAGGCCTTACCCCTGCGCAGATGAACAATGTGCTGAATAAGAAGAGCGGTGTTCTGGGCTTGTCAAACGGTCTTTCCAGCGACTTCCGCGACCTGTGCGATGCAGCCGATAACGGAAACGATCTGGCAGCCATGACCCTTGATGCGTATGCATACCGTGTGGCTAAATACATCGGTTCCTATGCAATGGCTATGCAGGGCGTGGATGTGATCGCTTTCACCGCAGGTATAGGCGAGAACAGCTACGGAGTAAAGACCCGCGTATGCAAGTACCTGGGATATCTTGGAGCAAACATCGATGATGAAAAGCTTAAGGTACGCGGCGAGGAGATCATCGTGACAGATCCCGGCAGCAAGGTTACCGTTATGGTGGTTCCTACCAATGAGGAGCTGGCTATCGCAAGACAGACATTGGAGTTAATAAAGTAAGATTCTTCTGGGATCAAGGAGTACATACTATGAAAAAAAGATATTTACTTGCTGCAGCTTCCATGGCCGTTGTACTGGCGGCCTGCGGCAGCTCTGATACCGGCGGCAGTTCAAACCGCGGGGCATATGAAGAAGAAAAGGAAGAAAAAGAAAAGGAAGACGTAAAGGAAGAAGCAGAACCTACAAAGGCGGCTGAAGATACAGAGCCTGAAGAAGACAGGCCCACGTCTACTCCCGATCAGAAACCGGAAGAGCCGGAGAAAGTAAAGGAAGAAAAGAAAGAAAAGGATCCGCGTCTTGAGAACAGGCCCAACGCCACACTGGGGACAGGCAGCATAAAGGAATTGGACGAAGGTGACGTGGCCCCCGACTTTACGGTAAGTCTGGTGGATGGTTCAAAGTTCACCCTATCCGATCACGACGATGAAGTGGTGCTCATCAATTTCTGGGCAACCTGGTGCGGTCCCTGTGTAGGCGAGCTTCCGGCGTTTGAGCGTCTTAATGAGGACGGGGATGCCGTTATCCTGGGTGTCAACTGTGCAGAAAGCAAATCTGTAGTAAATCAGTTTGTAAAAGAAAACGGCTATACCTATCCCATAGCCTATGATGAAGACTATACGGTGGGCTATTATTATCCTACCGACGGCATACCCTATACCGTTGTGGTGGATCATGGCATTATCCATGAGATCTTTGTAGGGGCCTATGACGCCGATACCATGTATAAAGAATACAGTTCGTCCATATCGGAATGTCTTAAATGATCTTTATCGCCGTACTGACATATTTAAAGTGTGTCGTACGGCGGTTTTTGTTCTGCCGGAAACAGACAGAATCGGACAAAAAACGACCGGATAATGCATACACATCTTTCATTTTTCACATATTTATGGTATGATATTAAAGTTACATCATATAATGATCGTAACAAAAGCTATACAATGATTCCAGGGGGTACAACAGATGTTCATACAATTGTTCGGAAAGTATCTGGTCGAGAAAAAAGCTCTTTCTTCCGATACCCTTAAGCAGATCATCGAAAAACAGAAGACTGTAAGAGTTAAGCTTGGTACCATAGCCGTTTCCACCGGCCTGCTCACCGAGGAACAGGTGGCGCAGATCAATGAGATGCAGAAGCAGCAGGATAAGCGTTTCGGTGATATAGCCATCGAAAACGGTCTGATGACCGAGGCGGATCTTAAGGACCTGCTCTCTAAGCAGGGTGATTCCTATATGCAGTTCATAGAGCTGGTCACAGAGCTTACAAGTCTTTCCAACAGCGATGTCGAAGAATTCCTGAAAGCCTATAAGAAGGATTCGGGCTTTTCCGATGATGAGATGGAAGCCCTTAAATCCGATGATCTGGACAAGCTGATACCTCTCTTTGTATTCTCAACAAAACCTTATATCATAGATATTGCCGGACTTATCTTAAGGAATTTCGTAAGATTTATATCTGCGGATTTTTATATCGAAAAGGCAAGGCATATCAAGGAGCTTTCCTATACCCATATCTCCACCCAGGAGCTGGCAGGGGATCATTCGATATTCATCGGCTTAGCAGCAGAAGATGATAACGGCGGATTCTTAAAGATAGGAAACAGCTTCGCCCATGATGATAAGGCGGCCGTTGAGGCTGATACCTACGACTCCGTAAGCGAGTTCATAAATGTCACCAGCGGTATATTTGTAACGGAGCTCAGCAAGTCCGGCACGGATATAGATATGGAACCGCCTCTCAGCTTCAGGGCCCAGAAGGCTGCCGGTGATTTTTATGTGATACCCGTAGTACTTGAGGGAAATAAGGTAGATATCGTAATAGCTGTTGATTCCGATTTTTCTGCAGGAGATACGCCGGAGAATACCGGAGCGGTGGTAACACATAATGTAAGTACTGCGAAGACCGGCGGCGCCAGGGTTCTGGTGGTGGATGATTCCAGGATGTCCCGTGTGATGCTCTGCAGTATCCTTCAGAAGGCAGGGCTGGAAGTGGCAGCTGAGGCCGCAAACGGCGAAGACGCCGTGGAGGCATATAAACAGCACAAGCCGGATATAGTAACGCTGGATATCACGATGCCTAAGATGGACGGTCTGGAAGCGCTGGGGCATATACTGAAATTTGATCCCGCAGCGAAGGTGGTGATGATCACCGCAGCCGGACAGCAGGATAAGCTGATCAAAGCGTTAAAGACCGGGGCAAAACGTTTTATAAATAAGCCGTTTAATGAGGACGAGATAATAAGTAATATTAAGGAGCTGCTGTAAAAACATATTATTCCGGGAGGAATTCCATGTCATTCCGGAAGACATCCCGTGTAATCCTGAGCAGCGTCCCATGTAATCCTGAGCAGCGTCCCATGTAATCCTGAGCAGCGTCCCATGTCATCCTGAGCGAAGCGAAGGATCTTACTATAAAACACAAGGGGGTACAATTTATGTTCGGAAAAGCAAAGAATCTTGGAAACACGGCAGAGCTGGAGGCACGCATCAAAGAGCTTGAGGAAGAGCTTGATGATAAGAAAGAGGTTATCACCGAGCTTGATCAGATGCTCAACAAGATCAACGCCTGCGCCCGTCTGGGTATGTGGTTCTGCTATTACAACGAGGCCGGTGAACAGGAAAGAGTACTCTTCACCGATGTTATGAGGGACATGCTGGGTTACAGCAGAAACGAGCTTCCCGATGTCATCGACGGACTGGGAAAGATCATCCATCCCGATGATGCACCTGCTGTATTTAAGGCATTCGGAGCAGCGGCTGCCGATAAGACCAACAGGACAAAGTACGATATCGATTACCGTCTGCTGACCAAGAGGGACGGCTATAAATATTTCCATGCAACAGGTGATGTTATACGTAATTCCGACGGTACCCCGAAGATCTTTCTGGGAACCTTCTCCGATATTGACGAGCAGAGGAAAACAGCGGAAAGACTGGAAGTGGGACAGAGACGCCAGGGTGCGGTCGATCTGATGATGCTGGAAGGCAGCTGGAGTATGGATCTGACAAAGTATGCCATCGATGATCCCAATTCACCCATGGTATTTTCCGATCAGTTCAAGAAGATCCTGGGCTACAGGGATTCCAATGATTTCCCCGATGTAATGAGCTCCTGGATAACCAAGATGCATCCCGATGATGTGGCTGAGGCATCAGCCCTGATGGGAAAACAGCTTTCCGATCCAAGCGGAAATACCGTATTTGATACTGAGTACCGCATGAAGCATAAGGATGGCGAGTACCGCTGGGTAAGGGCGTCAAGCTACGTGGTATGGTCCCGCGACAGGAAAAAACCCCTTATGGCTGCAGGTACCATACTTGATATAACCGAGCAGAAAAAGAACAAGTTAAAATTCCAGACGGAGATGGCTCCAAATATCGAATCACTGCGTAATGGTATAACCGATATAGCTTCGGCTGTGGGCGTAGCTGCAAAGCAGATGAAAGATGTGGCAGAACGTCAGGCGGATATCGTTGAATCTGCAAAGACCATAGGTGCATCCGTTGATGAATCCATGAAGATAATCGACAGCATCCAGAGCATCGCAAACCAGACCAACCTGCTTTCACTTAACGCCAGCATAGAAGCTGCAAGAGCAGGTGAAGCCGGCAGAGGCTTTGCGGTAGTTGCTACGGAGGTGCAGAGTCTTTCCGCTTCTACCAAGAATACCACCAATGATATCGCACGAATACTCGGTGATATGAATTCATCCGTTAAGGATATGGTCGATAAGATCTCCAAGATCAGTGATAATGTTGCTGTAGAGAATGATGAGATGGAGAAGATCGATCAGACCATAGAGGGACTCAATAAATTTGCCAACGATATAGCAGAGATGGTGGCCACACTTTATAAATAAAGATCTGCCACTGCTTTACCGGGCTTAAGGATCTTAATTTGCAAAACATTTAAAGGTGGCGGTGATCATCAGGATCGGCCGCCACCTTTTTTAGGAGAAAAAATGATACTGGAAAACAATATAAGGGTACCGCAGATAATCGCGGTGGTTTTGGAAGGCATAGCGTTATTTGTAGCGGTTCTGGTCGTACTGGGACAGAGAAACCTGCTGGGAAGCATTGCAGTTCAGGCTGTATCGGGCCCTAAGATTCCGCCTGCTATGATAGGCATAATCCTGCATCTGATATTGTACATAGCATATCTGATAGTTATCCATAATTACAATGGAAGATCCCGGCGCGGGACAGCTGCGTTTTTTATCATTGTGGTAACAGTTATAAATCTGGTAGTGCCGCTGACAACCACGGTATCATCCCAATTTATCCAGAGGTTATTCGGAGCTGCATCTCTGGCTGCCTGGGGCATGCTTTCGTCTTATGTTTCGGGCTTTACGGTTTTTCTGACGACGCCGGCAGCTGTTTTGTTTTACATATCATGCGGCAGGTACGGGGTGAGCAAAGTTGAGAATTTTGATGATCCCGCATTTTCGAGACCTTCATACAGTGGTTATACAAATAGCGGTTATACAAATAATGATCAAGGAGGTAATCAGTAATGGCAGTAATGGAAAGACCGGCAGTCAGCGAACTGGCGGATGGGGGAAAGTACTGGGAGCAGGAATACGAGAAGTTTTATCTGAAGGCGTATGTTCCGGCAAACGACATTGATTCAGCTACGAACAATTACACTTTCAGACAGCCTCTGCTTCTGGTGTTCGAAGAGAATAAGATGGGAAAGGATGAGGCAATAGCATTTGCAAAAGAAACAGGACTTGCCGACATCGCGGCAGCAGTGGATGCAAATGTACTTTTCGTATATCCCAAGGCTGAAGGCGGATGGGCAGCTGTCAATGAAGATCTGTATGCGGCAGTCATTGCCGAAGTGAAGATGAATCCCGATTACCGTGACGGTATCGTGGAGATGAATGATTTCTTTACACAGACCTTTAAGGGTTATTTTGTAAGAGGCGCTATCTTCAGGGCTGATATTTACAGCTACGGCGCATCTGCGGATTATGTAGCAAAGAATCTGATAAAGAAGGTCGAAGGCGAATACCTCTGGGGTCCCGGAGAGATCACCCCCGCTATGTGTTCAATGGAGCGCTTAAGCGTTAAGCCCGATGTACAGAGGAAAGACATAGGTATACTGAGCGTAGGCAACAGCGCAGAGATCAATGCGGCGTTCGAAGGCTGTGAGAATCTTCTGATAAAGGATAAAGCAGATTATAAGGCCGACTTTAAGAACTTCGTACGCAAGTTCAAGATGTGGTGCGGAAATATGGAGTTCGAGCCTGATTTTGAAGCTCTTAACATGACTGAGGATTGCGGCATCGTAGAGGTTAAGACTTCTCCCGACAACAGGCTGATCAAGGATAAGCCTACCCATAAGATAGGTTATTTTGCATATTATAATAACGGTATCTTTGATAACGGTCCCGTTCCTATGGTATTGGGATTCCACGGCGGCGGAGATTCCTCCATGTTCTTAACCTTTGTTTCCGGCTGGTGGGAGGTGGCCCATAAGAATAACTTCTTCTATATAGCTGTTGATAACCATCAGTTCATAACTGCAACAGAGGCAGTGGAATTTATCGAAGAGATAAAGAAGAGATATAAGATAGATGAGAAGCGCATCTATGCAACAGGCTTCTCAATGGGAAGCGGTAAGACCTGGGATCTTTTCCAGGAATACCCTCAGCTCTTTGCAGGCTTGGCTCCTGCCAGCGCCCTCTTCCCCGTACATAACAATATGTTCGGCAAATCCATCGAAGACGGTATCAACATGGATGTTCCCGTGCCTCTGTTCTATTCAGGCGGTGAGAAGTCACATCTGCCCGAGCTCCCCTGCCATGCAGAGCAGTGCATTGAGAGAGTACAGTATGCAGCAAAGGTGAATAAGTGCAAATGTACTTTTGAAGATGTGAAGTTTGAAGATAAGGATAAGTGGGAAGATCCTATCTACGGTATCAAGCCTGACAGGGAAGAAAAGATCAAAGACGAGACCAGAGGCAGTACCCTTACCATACGTTATTATGACAGCGAAGACGGCGTATGCCGTACAGCTTTTGCAAGCATAAGCGAGCAGGTTCATGAATGCAGACAGCATACCAATGAAGCTGCATGGAAGTTCATTTCACAGTTCAGCCGGGGAGACTGATATATAATCGTAAATGAAGATCCTGTTGATAAAACCTGAGACCCTGGGTATATTCAGCTTCACATATCTTGTGGAGCATGAACCTCTGGAGATGGAATATCTTTATACCGTCTTTACGCAGAGGGGTCATGAAGCAGTAATATACGACCGGAGATATGATCTGACCTCCCTTAAGAAGAAGCTTAAGAAAGAACAGCCCGACATCGTATGTATCACGGGATACATCACGCAGCAGGCGCTGATGATCAGATACTGCGATATCATCAAAAAATGGAAAGCAGATACAAAGATAATACTTGGCGGATCCAACGTGGAGATTAATTATAAAAACTACTACGGATCAAAAGCTGATTATCTCTATCATCTGAGCGGGCTGGAAAACCTCTTAAAGCTGGTAGATCATATCGAAGGAAGGAGCGGTGCGCCGAATATAAAGGATATACCCGGGATCTGTTACAGGAAGGACGGCGAATGGGTCTTTAATCCGAAGGTAATAGAAAGCCCTGAGGACCTGCCTGTTCCCGACAGGAGCTTCTTTTATGCAAACAAACAGCGTTTCAGATATCTTTGCTTTAAGCCGCTGGCACTGGTGAAGAATTCCTTCAGCTGTCCCGGCAACTGCAACTTCTGTTACTGTACCAACAGAAACAGCGGCAAATATGCCTGCAGGAGCGTAGAGAAGCTGGTCGATGAGATAGCATCTCTGGACGTTCCCGCAATACATATAACGGATGATAATTTTCTGACGGACAGGAAATATCTGTTTGAATTCATCCGCCTGGTCAGGGAGAAGGACATTCATAAAAAGTATCTGATCTACGGCAGGGCGGATTTTATCGCACATAATGAGGATCTGATAAAAGAACTGGCGGATATAGGGCTGGCGCTTATCATGGTGGGGCTTGAAGCCAATAATGATGATGAACTGGACGCCTATAACAAGCATGTTTCACTTTCGGAAAACGAAGAGTGCATACGCATACTTGCGGAAAACAACATCTACTGTGCGGGACTTTTTATTGTACATCAGAAGATGACAAAAGAAGATTTTAAGAAACTTTATGAATGGATATCGCAGAGGGATATCATCCCTACGGTATCCATTTTTACACCCATGCAGGGCTCTGCCATATACAGGGAATATGAAAATGAGCTGATCACAAAGGACGTGACGAAACAGGATCTGTTCCACTGCCTGCTAAAGCCGGAGCATATGAGTGTGCGGCAGTTTACCAATGAGTACTATAAACTGTCCTTAAAGCTTGCGTGGAAAAACAGGAAGTCTCCGTTGTATAAAGATAATCAGTACTTCCGGGGAGTCCTGTATATCATTAAGGGTATGTTCATAAAGCTTAAAAGAGCTTTTGTTTTATGAAGTAAGATTTGGAGAAAATGGTATGAAGAGTGCAGATATATAAAAATTCCGGTAGAGGAATTTGACCTGCGGACCGTTTCATTTACTTATGGAGACTCGATGCCTATGTAGCTCTCGGAGAGCTACACTGCTGCAGACGGTGGAATGGGATTGTTCAGCGACTTTGCCATGGCGTAGTCCTTTGAGGTGCACGGCTATAGTACTCAATATGTGAAAGGACAAAAAATATATGAAAAAAGGACAAAAGAAAAAAACAAATCCTGGAAAAGTATTGCTTACACTTCTTGTAATTGTTGTAGTAATATGTGGCGGATTGTTTGTTTTTCATAAGATTAAGCTTGGAATTGATATGAAGTACCTGACGGAAAAAGGGTATTATAATCCGGTTTCCATAGGAGATTATTCTGTAAATGTCATAAAAGTCGGGAATGAAAACGGAAAAGGGAAAATTGTTGTCTTAAGCGGCATGGGAGCAGGCCTGTCGGTTGATTTAAGAAAGATGACAAAAAGTCTTGAGCAGGATTATCAGTTCATCTACATCGGAAGACCCGGCTGGGATGCGAGTGATGACGTAAGAGATGACAGAAACGTTGACGTGATCGTTGAAGAGTATCGTAAGGCGTTGAAGGGGTCAGGGGTGGAATCTCCGTTTATTCTGATGGCTCATTCTATGGGCGGAACTTATGGATCTTTCTGGGTAAGTAAGTATCCGGAAGAAATTAAAGCATTCATCAACATTGACGGAACATATGTAGAACCGTTAACGGAAGAAGAGATGACGGAAAGGTCTTCAGGGAATATATTGAATAAACTTGCTGTTAATTTTGGAATAGGGGATATTCTGTTTCCGGTACTTATGGCGAATGATGCGAATCTTTCGAAAGAAGAATGGCGCACTTATTGCATTTTACAATTGTTATCCATATCTTCCGATGCTGTTGCAAAGGAGGGGGCGGTGATAAACAAAAATCGAAATGCTGCATGGAATGAGCTCAAAGAAACGGATGTACCAAAACTATATATTTCCTCAAGAGATGGTGATCTGTCGGATCCGGAAAGCAAGGAAGCAAATGAAAAAGAATTGATACCTTACCTTGAAAAGATGGGACATTATGAAATAGCATATCTTCCGGGAAGTCATTTTATATATAAAACAGAACCGGAAGAATGCGAAAAAATCATTGAAGACTTCTTAAAAGGCATATACGGCTGGGA
>CAMVRS010000134.1 GCA_947169935.1 uncultured Lachnospiraceae bacterium | reverse complement strand
TGGTTCATGGGCGGTTTATTGAGCCATGCGCGTTCACTTTGCGCCATCACCAATCCTTCTACCAATTCCTATAAGAGACTGGTACCTGGTTTCGAAGCTCCCGTTACCATCGGTTATGCCATGAGCAACAGAAGCGCCGTTATCCGTATCCCTGCTTATGCAAAGACTCCGGAGACCAAGCGTTTCGAGCTGCGTAATCCCGATGCTACCTGCAATCCTTATTATGCTTACGCTGCAATACTGATGGCAGGTCTGGACGGTATAAAGAATAAGATCGATCCTCACGAAAAAGGCTGGGGTCCTTATGACTTCAATCTCTACAAGCTTTCCGATGAAGAGAAGGCAAAGCTCACCGGTCTGCCCGCATCATTAGATGAAGCTATCGCAGAGCTTGAAAAGGATCATGACTATCTCACTGCCGGCGGCGTATTTCCTGAGAGACTCATCTCACAGATCATCGCCCGCAATAAAAAAGCAGCTTCCGCTATTTCGAAGCTGCCTCATCCCATGGAATTTGCAATGTATTACGATCTGTAATTTATAAAGATCCTTCGCTGCGCTCAGGATGACATGTGTTTTTGTCATCCTGGGATGCCTTCATTTTCTGTCATCCTGAGGAGCGCAGCGACGAAGGATCTTTTTTAGTTCTTATACTTATCCCCTACATTATTGCCGTTTAGCTTTACATCTCCCATGTCGCAGTCCAGATCATACTTTGCATTCTGGTTTGTGTTGCTGGCTTTGATACTGCCCATGTCACAGTCTGCAGTTAAGTAATCGTAGGTTCCGGTCACATCTATGCTGCCCATGTCTGCATCGCAGCTTGCATTATCAAAGGTGCAGTTTTCTAATGTTATGCCTCCCATGTTAGCATCAAAGTCACCGGTGTCAAAAGTGCAGTTATTGAAGGTGATGCCTCCCATATCGGCCTGGACTTCAACATTTTTCATATTGCAGTTCTTCAGGGTTACGGAACCCATATCAGCATCCACATTCAGGTTTCCAAGTGTGATGCCGTTAAGTTCAAAGGATCCCATATTCAGTGATATGTCCATATCCGGTTCGGCATTTTTGATGATGGTAACGGTAACTGTACCGTCTATGGCTTTGTCTTTAAAAATATTGAAATTGATACCGCTCTTCTGCTTTATCTCCAGCTTGCCGTTCTTGATCTTGCATTCAGGCGTTGTATCATTGTTGAAGCCTGAAATGCTGTAAGAGTATTCATTGCCGTATTCTACTTTGACGGTTCCGAAGGAAAGCTTTGCATCTATCTTATCGAAAGCTCCGGTTGTTCCGCCGATAACTACGCCGGCGTCGCTTGAGGAATCGGTGTTTCTTATGAAGTTGAAAACTGCTATTCCGGTGAATTTCATCATGTTTATCATGCAGCCGATCACAACGCAGATAATGGTGATTGAATTTAAAACTTTAAGATATTTTTTTCTCCACATTGTCTTTACCTCCATTTATGCCTGGCCGTTATTGCCGGTTTTGAAAACGCTCTTTATGATCGCATACAGGATACCGGCTATAGGCCAGATGATCCAGGTCTTCCACCATGCAAAGGTCAGGCAGCTCCAGATCAGGTAAATGCTCCGTACTGTAGGCCAGTACACGCTCAGTGCGCCGTCAACCTTGGGATTTTCATAGTGCTCATAAGCTTTTTCGGTATAGCTGCTGCTCATTGTCGGGCCTTCGTTGATCTTGAGCAGGTCGTTTATGCTTCCCATGATCATGGAGCTGTGTATTATAAGGAATACGCCTGCTGCAAGGAACATGAAGAGCATTATTATCTGGAGTACTTCGCCAAAGCCTGCCAGTGATCCGAAGGAATCTACTATTACTATGGGCAGCCAGCATAATGCGCAGAGGATGATCCCAAGTGTCAGTCTGGAAGCAAAGGAACTGCGGTAGCGTGTCTTCTCTTCCATCGTATAATTTGAACCTGCATAATCCAGGAAGCAGTCGCCCTTTGTCACATAGGACCATTTCTTTGAGTTGACGCCTGAGAATACAAAGAGCAGTACGCCTGCGGCTACCAGCAGAAGCATTACCAGTACTCCCACGCCTGCTAAATGCAGTACATTAAAGAGGATAGGTCCGGTCACGCTTATGATGCACAGCGCCACGCCCAGTGCTATGCACAGCGCCCTTACGGATGAGAACTGCAGGTAATCTCTTATCTCTTCAAGGACCAGAGCCCTGCGGGGATTGCTTTCGCTCTCTTCCTTCTCCTGCTTAACTTCCTTTTCGATACCCAGAGCGTCAGCCAGCTCGTCAAGATTGCCGAATTCGGAGATCACTGTGCCGACTGCTTCGTTTTCAGTCTTGCCCTCTGCTATCAGCTCGTTATATTTATCCTCCATCATCTGAAGGAGCTCTCTTTTTGCCTTTTCAACATCTGCCGTTCTGGGCATATTTGCGAACATGGCTTCAAGATAATTTTTAATCGTTTCCATTTGTGTCTCCCTTCATAGTTAAATAAGAGCTGCCATCAATAAATCTTTGTATTACATCTTTTGTAAGCTCCCACTCGTTGCACTTTTCTCTGTAATATGCCAGACCCGCTTCGCTTATCCTGTAGTAGGTCCTCTTCTTACCATTCACGTCTCCGGCTGCCTCGTAGGATTCTATGTAGCCGTTTTTTTCCATTCGTGAGAAGGCTGAATACAGAGTGGTTTCTTTGATGATGTACTTATCCTCCGATATGCTGCGGATCCTCTTTGATATTTCGTAGCCGTAGGAGGGTTCCTGTTTTAAGATGTACAGGATCATCGTGTCGTTGTAGCCACGGATCACATCGCTGCTGATCCCGGCGTTCATCTCTGCCATCCTATCACTCCCTTCATTTAGATTGTCAATTTTACTTCGACAGGCGTTCCTACGATTGTCATACTATGTTAGACGTTGCTATGTCTGTCGTGGTATGCTTATCGTACTACGACAGTCGTAGTTTGTCAACAAGTATTTAAAAATTTTTTTAGAGGGGGGGGTCAGACCCCATTAACAAACTGTGAACAGCCGTTCATATTTTGTTAATGGGGTCTGACCCCCCTTATAGCTTGTAAAACTTGATGTTTAATGTTATCCTTTATCACATATGAAAAAAACAGTAGCAGATTATTCAAGGACTTCCATGATCGCTTACTTCCTTAAAGGCAGTAAGCGTTTCTTTGCGTGTGGAGTTTTACTGTCCCTGGCAGCAGCCTTTCTTGATATGATCAGTCCCAAACTGGTGCAGTATACGGTGGATGAAGTGTTAAAAGAAGAAAAGGCAGCACCTGCCTTTGTGCTTAATACTTTGGATCTTATGGGTGGCAGGCTTTATCTTCAGCAGCATCTTTATCTGATAGCATTTATAGTCATGTTAACTGCCGTCTGTGCTGCCCTGTGCAGGTATTTCTACAGGGTGCTGAATGTAAAGGGCTCTGAAAGATTCATAAAGACTATCAGGGACGAGCTCTTTGTTCATATAGAGGATCTGCCTGTATCCTGGTATCAGAAAAACCATACGGGCGATATACTCCAGCGCTGTACCTCCGATGTGGAGACCATCAAGGCCTTTGTTTCCGAACAGATGACGGCGCTTTTCAGGGTAGGCATGCTGATAGTACTGGCCCTGTATTTCATGTCAGGCATAGACCATAAGCTAACGCTGATCTCAGGAGCCTTCATACCCGTAGTGGTCCTGTATTCACTGTTTTTCCATAACAGGATCTCTTCTTCATTTTTAAAAGCGGATGAAGAAGAAGGAAGGCTTTCTGCCATCGCGCAGGAAAACCTTACAGGCGTGAGAGTGGTGCGCGCCTTTGGACGCGAGAGCTTTGAACGAGAGAGATTTGAAAAACAGAACGCGGGATATACTAAGATGTGGATACGCCTTATGGGCTGGCTTTCCGCTTTCTGGTGTTCCAACGATCTGATAACCGGAATGCAGATAATGCTGATACTGGTGATAGGCGCAGTGCAATGCGTAAAGGGAAACCTTACCGCAGGAGGATATATCGCCATCGTTTCCTATAACGGCATGCTCTGCTGGCCGGTGAGGGAACTGGGACGTGTCATATCCGACATGAGCAAGGCGGGAGTCTCCATCGACCGTATCAGGTACATCTGCAATTCCCCTACAGAGGATATGATAAACCACGGCGATAAGGAGATAAAAGGCGGGGATATCGTCTTTGACAGAGTAAGCTTTTCCTATGAAGAGGACAGGCAGGTTCTTAAGGATATCAGTTTAAAGATAAAGGAAGGCAGTACCGTAGGCATAATCGGTGCGACGGGATCGGGCAAGTCGACCCTGGTATCGCTTTTAAACCGCCTGTATGAACTGCCGGAAGGATCGGGAAAGATAAGCATAGGCGGCGTAGACATTAAGGAAGCTGACAGGCATTCCCTGAGAAAGTATGTTTCCATGGTGCTGCAGGAGCCCTATCTTTTTTCACGTACGCTTAAGGAAAACATTATCATCAGCAGGGATGCGGCAACAGAGCAGGAGCTGGCGTCGGCAGCAGAAACGGCCCAGCTTACCGAGACCATCGGGAAATTCACCGACGGTTATGAAACCTTCGTGGGTGAGAGAGGCGTGACTCTTTCCGGCGGACAGAAGCAGAGGACGGCTATAGCCCAGGTGATAATGAACGATGCGCCTGTAATGATATTTGACGATTCGCTCTCTGCCGTGGATATGGAGACGGATGCAAAGATTAGAAAAGCACTTAAGGAAAAGACCAAAGGCAAAACACTGATACTGATAGCCCACAGGATAGCCACCGTGCAGGATGCGGATGAGATAATAGTAATGGATAAGGGCCACATAGCCGAAAGAGGAACACATGCGCAGCTTATAGAGAAGAACGGTATATACAGGGAGATTTATGAGATCCAGAACGGATGAGGAAAATGCGGTAAGCCTGCCGTTTTTCGGCGTGCCTAAACTTTTGCCGTACATAAAGAGATACGTGCCCAGGATCATAGTGATGGTGATGCTGGGTATGTTCGCAAGCCTTATAGATTCCGCAGTACCGCTTATGCAGAGGTACGCGCTGGATCATTTTGTCATGCAGGGAACTCTGCAGGGGCTTAAAGGCTTTGTTATATTATATGTGGCGATGATGGTAGTTTATATGGTGGTGAATTTCTTTACCACCTATCTCTGCGGACAGGTAGAGATGAGTGTCGACCGGGATCTGAGAAATGCTGCCTTTAACCATCTGCAGGAGCTTTCGTTTTCATATTTCAATCAGAATAATGTAGGTTATATCCATGCCAGGGTCATGAGCGATACCGGAAAGATAGGCGTGATGATGGCCTGGAGGCTTATGGATATTGTATGGCACGGCTCCTATATCATCTTTGTAATGATGATGATGTTCATATTAAACTGGAAACTGGCGCTGTGGGTTGCATTTCTTGTACCCCTGGTGGTTGTGATATTGTCGGTATTCCAGAAGAAACTGGTGACCATCAACCGCAGGATCAGGGAGATCAATTCCACCATCACTTCGGATTTTAATGAGGGTATCACCGGGGCTAAGGCGATTAAGACCCTTTCGGTGGAAGATAAGATATATGCCGATTTTAAAAAAGATACGGAGGAAATGCGCAGAAAGAGCATAAGCGCCGCGCATTATTCTTCCTTCTTTACGGCAAGCGTGATGATGGTTAGCAGCATAGCAGTAAGCTTGGTCCTGTGGAGGGGCGGTATCATCACTTTAAACGGCGTGATCGAGATAGGCACGCTTTCCGCTTTCCTGACTTATTCACTGCATATGATGGAGCCTATCCAGTTTATCATAAACACCATATCCGAACTTATCTCCGTGCAGGTAAATGTGGAGAGGCTTACAAAACTCTTGAATACTAAAACGGAAGTTGCGGATACCGAAGAAGTTATCGCAAAATACGGCAGTACCTTTGAGCCCAAACGTGAAAACTGGGAAGAGCTTAAAGGCGATGTGGAGTTTGAGGATGTTTCTTTCCATTATCCCGATGGTGAGGAATATGTGCTGGAACACTTTAACTTAAAGGTACCCCGTGGTACAAATGTGGCAATAGTGGGAGAGACCGGAGCAGGAAAATCCACCCTGGTAAATCTGGTATGCAGATTTTTTGAGCCCACATCCGGAAGGCTTCTGATAGATGGACGTGATGCAAGGGAGAGGTCCATATTATGGCTTCATTCAAACATAGGTTACGTGCTGCAGACACCCCATCTTTTCTCGGGTACCATAAGGGAAAATCTTAAGTACGGAAATCCCGAAGCAACTGATGAGCAGATATGGGATGCCCTTAAAAAAGTGTGCGCGGACGGCATAGTAAAAAATATGAAAAACGGACTGGATACCCAGGCCGGAGAGGGTGGTGATAGCTTATCTACCGGAGAAAAGCAGCTCATATCTTTTGCAAGAGCGCTTTTAGCAGACCCCGCCATATTCGTACTTGATGAGGCAACGGCTTCCATAGACACGGTTACGGAAAAGCATCTGCAGGATGCGGTAAAGACAGTAACTGCCGGCCGAACCTCTTTTGTGATCGCGCACCGTCTTTCCACCATAGTGGATGCGGATATAATCCTTTTGGTTGATGACGGAAAGATCATCGAGCGCGGCACCCACAAAGAGCTTATGGAAAAGCGCGGAGCATATCACAGGCTGTATACCAGTATGAGCCAGGGTGACGGGGTTATAGGTTCAATTTAGAAAAAATTTAGCAGAATTCTAAAAAAATTCTTGACAACGTCCGATATAAATGTTATCTTATTGTTCCATCATTGCTGATGGAGTAACAGTCGTTAGTATTTTTAATACAATTCAATCTTTAACAATTTTAAGTTTACCCACATCGTAACAAAAGTCCGGATCAGGTTTTTGGGGATTTTTTGCTCTTTTTTTCAAGGCAAGGCTCCATTGACACTGTATCCCATTATCCCAAGGAGGTATACGTCATGTCAAAACTCACTGAAAAATGGACCGAGGACAAGATCCGCTATATCATCCGAAAGCTCGACGAAAAGACAGGTCTTAACGGTTTAGCCCTCCCTATCAAACTTAACCGCGCCAAATGCCGTATCGGCTACTTCCGTTATCCCCGTACTGAGGAACATGCCGGCACTGAGACATTTGGTTTCAGCCTTACCTTTTTGAATGATCCGGAAACGCCGGAGGCTGCTGCTGTTGACCTGATCCGCCACGAATATGCCCATTACTATGTATACACCACCAAATTATACCGCTACTATAAAACCTATGCGTACCTCCACGGACACGGAAGCGACTGGATCTGGGCCTGTAAACTGGTCGGAGCCGTTCCTAAAGCCAGATATGAAAAAAGTGACTTTGCTGATAAAAACTGGAGCATCAAAGAAGCGCAGGATGCTTATGACGGCAAAGACATACCTGCTTTTAATATACTTTCCTATCTGGAAAAGTGGGATCAGGCGCCTGTAGACCCGGAAAATGCTGCCAGATATCTTTCCAGTCTCAAGCAGCATAATCCCGACGCCTATTACGAAGCCGGGGACGAGGTTCTGCATCCTAAACGCGGATTTGGTATAGTCCGCGACGCAGTACCTTTTGATTATAATATCCAGAAGGTCTATATCTCCTTTGAAGATAAGTCAGACGGGATCTTCAGTACCAGAGACCTTTGCAAAATGATTAACGGTGTAGCAATTCCCTATGACTCCAGGCTTGAGATCTCAAACTGCGCATGACCCTCCTATGGGGTCGGGCTCAGGCTTAACGGAGTCCGGCCCCTGCACTTTCAGTTTTCATATTCTGTATCAACATATGTTACCCGTCCGCCCACAGGGGAACAATCCACGGGAAGATACCATTCGTTTACCAGACCGGGATAATCGTCCAGGCATATAGTTGCGGAGAGGGGGCCGAAGGCGTAAGACATCAGCGTTTCCGAAGCAAAGTAGATAAGAAGGTTTTTATCATCCATGCCCCAGACCAGAGTACCTTCATTAACTACATCTTCTAATCTGCTGCGGATGATACTCTCTTCTTCTTCGGAGAATTCATAATCCTCACCAAGTGCATCGGCAACCAGGTTATCAAAGATGATATTCGGAAGCTTATCCAGACGGTCACCGGAGATGATATCGCTGATCTGAAGCTCTTTGCCGCTTGTCGTATTTATGCACCGGGACTCATACCATATGGCAGGATGCGGTCCGTTGGTCATTGCATAATAGCTTGTATAATAACTGAGCATTCTTTCATCAGCTCTCAGAACATAGACATTAGCTTCGCGCAGATTTGAGCTGTACCGGATAGCTTCATCTAATTCGCATGCATATTCGTAGTTGTATTCCAGAGTCTCTATGGCGTCTTCGCAGACTTCGTTATTTATTTTTTCCAGAGTCCGGTCAAGGCTTGTCCACTGTTCCCGGGAATCAGAGTCTAAGCTGATCTGCTGGTAAACAACATAAGCCAGGGGAAACTCCCTGTCTTCGAAGGTGCCGTGCTCCCCGGTCTTTATCGTGATATTATCAACGGTCACTTCCATTTCCGTATAAACAGGTTCAGGCTCGGGGTCAATGATGGGCTCCTCAGGGGCTGGCGTAGGTGTCGGTGTCGGCGTAGATGTTGCTGCCGGCTCTTCTTCCGTATAAGGTCCGCGGCCGCTCTGGGATGTGTTGTCTGTGCAGGCGGATAAAACAGCGGCCATAAGTAAACCGGATACTAATAGTATTTTCTTTTTCATAATGTTTACACCTCACGGATATACATATAAACCGCTATTATTTTACCATGCCGTCAGTATCACTGCTACAGTTATTTAAGAGCATTTAGTATTCAGACACCGCCTAAGGCTGATAACGGTTTGACAGATCGGACATATCTTGTAGAATAATAAAGAACAGATCATCACTGGTAGAAGGAGAAAAAAGATGTTTGCGAGTTAACCTGGGATCTTCGCATAGATAAGCAGATCGCCTTTAACGTAGGTTATGGCGCAAGCAAACCTTTAAGGGATATTGAAGCCTTCGCAATGTACTGGCATGTGGAAGGCATGAAGAGCGCATATAAAGGTACAATAATGTGTAACGGAAGAAAGTATATCGTTACTCCCGGTAAATGTTACGGTTATGCCGACAAGAACTGGGGAAGGGATTTTACCAGTCCCTGGGTATGGTTATCATCAAATGCGCTGGTAAGCAAGAAGACCGGAAAGAAGCTTGAAAACAGTGTATTTGATATCGGTGGCGGCAGACCCAAGATCTATTTTGTTCCTCTTGACCGGCGCCTGCTGGGAGTTTTCTATTATGAAGGTAAGGAATACGATTTCAATTTTTCAAAGCTGCATCTGCGTGTGAAGACGGAGTTTTCGTTTGAAGAGAAAGATGATGTCGTGGTATGGCATGTTCGTCAGGAAAACATCCATGCAGTAATGGAGACGGAAGTTTTCTGTAAAAAGAAGGAAATGCTGTTTGTAAATTACGAGGCTCCCAATGGCAGCAAGAGACATAATAAGCTTTTCAACGGAGGCACAGGCTACGGCACTGTGAAGCTCTATGACAAAACAGGCGGCGGACTGACCCTTGTGGATGAGATCACGGCAACGCACGTAGGCTGTGAATACGGAGAATATGACAGCTGACGGTACCGGTACCTGTGTCGGAAGCGGGTATGGGTTATAAAGTTGTTTAAAAGTTGGTCATAAACTATATTGACGCATAAGAACGTACGTTCTATACTTCTCCTTACATCGATGTAGTAAATGCAAGGAGGTAAAACAGATGGATACCGGATAAGAAATAATTGCCTATAATGCATATTTCGCTTCTTGCACCTTATAGAGCGATATGATAATATAAGGCTTGGAAACACAAGAAAATAGATGATGAAAAGTGTACCACCTGCTGAGGTTGCCGCCTCAGCAGGCAGGGTATGGTAGAGGCACTACCACACGATACAGGCTTGCACCTGCGGCACACCTGTTCTATTTTAGTATATTTCGGGCTTGTTTACAAGTGTCGGATTTATTAAGATAGCAGCGCCAAAGGGGCTGTTTGTGATATTTCTGACTTGAAAAGCAGACTTTCGTGTGGAAACACATGGGAGTCTGCTTTTTCTTGTGTTTTCATATATTGAAATAATTACGCTGTTATCTTGTTTTCAAGGAGGATAATCTACATGAGAAGAAAATATCAAAGGTTTTTGGCAGGATTCATGACAGTGATCCTTACCCTTTCTGCTTATGAGCCACTCACTGTAGGGACAGGTGGCTCGTTTGTCTGGGCGGCAGAAGAGGATGAAGAAAATGATGTTATACAGGAAGATGCAGAGGGAACAGATTATCCCGCAGAAAATGCTGATGCAGAAGATAATAGTAATTCTGATAATTCAGTAAAAGGCGTAGATACAACAAAAGACGGAGAAGGCAGCGAAGAAGTTGGCCGGGATGATGACACTGAAGCCCAAGAATCTGAAAATGGCGAATACACTGAATGTGATGATGAAGAAGTAATCATTTCGGAGGATGACCTTGCAGGTGATGAGCTGGAATATGGCAATATTTATTACAAGGTAAGTGGAACAAATGTAACTATTACAGGGTGCAAAGATGGAGTAGCAAGTCTTGTTATTCCTACTGAGATAGATGGAAAAAAAGTTCTAGCCATTGCAAATTATGCTTTTAGTGGAAAGAGTACATTAAGCTCTCTGACAATCCCAGATGGAGTGACAAGTCTTGGTTATTACATAATTGAAGGAACAGGAATTAGTAGTATAACGATACCAAGTACGGTGACAAGTTCGAATAGTTGGAGTAATTATGGAGCACTGGCAGGATGCACTACGCTTAAAGAAGTCATATTTGCAGATGGGATCACAAAGATACCTGCGTATATATGCGCAAGCGGCAGTCAGAGAAGCTATATTGAAAAGATAACAATCCCAGATAGCGTAAAAGAGATAGGAAGTTATGCGTTTTATAATTGTGCAGGATTAAGCGGTAAGTTAACTATACCATCAAACATTGAAACCATAGGAAGTTATGCATTCAAAACCTGTACGGGAATCGAAATTCTGGAGATATCATCCGGAGTAAAGACTATAGAAGATTATGCTTTTGATGGTTGTACAGGAATTGAAAGTATAGAGATACCGTCAAATGTTAAAACAGTTGGAAATTATGCTTTCAGTAATTGTACAGGAGCAACTGATGTTGATATCAGAATAGGAAAGACGGCGAAATCAATAGGAAATTATGCATTTTATAAATGTACATCATTAAAAAGTGTAAAGATGACTCATGAAGAAGAAATATCCTGGACGGGGAGCATAGGATACGATGCGTTTGCTGGATGTACGAGTCTAACCAATGTGGAATTATCAGGAAATATGAAAAAACTAGGAGATTACCTGTTTTCTGGTGATATGGGTCTAAAGACTCTGACGATACCGGAGGGAGTGACAAGTCTTGGTTATTACATAATTGAAGGAACAGGAATTAGTAGTATAA
>CAMVRS010000133.1 GCA_947169935.1 uncultured Lachnospiraceae bacterium | reverse complement strand
CGGAACACATCGATGGGCTCCGCATCCCAGATACGGAGGGTGTTTACGATGCCGTTTCCGTAGCCTACTATGGGCAGATCATAAGGGATGGCCTTAACAGCCTGATATCCTTCCTGATAATAATTGTTGCGGCCGTTTTCGTCGGTGCGCACATTTACATAACCGCCAAAATGCACTTCCTTTGCATATTCGGGGCGGCGCAGCTCGAAAGGATTGCCGTTTTCCAGCCAGTTATCGGGAACTTCCACCTGATAACCGTCTCTTATCTTCTGTTTGAACATACCGTAACGGTAACGGATGCCGCAGCCGTAAGCGGCGTAGCCCAGTGTAGCCAGTGAATCAAGGAAGCAGGCAGCCAGACGTCCAAGACCACCGTTGCCCAATGCTGCATCAGGCTCCTGGTCTTCGATCACATTAAGATCCAGTCCCAGCTCGTTAAGAGCATCGGCCACATCCTTGTATGCCTTCATGTTTATCATCATGTTACCCATAGCGCGTCCCATAAGGAACTCCATCGACAGATAGTAAACTGTCTTGGGATCCTTCTTTTCGTACTGCTTCTGGGTCTCCAGCCACATATCAACGACCTGATCCTTGATAGCATAGGCTACGGCCTGGAAGATCTGCTGCTGGGATGCCTCCTCAAGCGTTTTACGATAAAGGGTCTTAATGTTATAAAGCACACTGCGCTTAAAAAGCTCCTTATCAAAACTGTCTCTTAATGTAGCTCCCGACTCGGATGTCGTAGCGTTTACACTCTTCTTTGCTGCCATTTGTACTTCCTCCTGTTTATTGATAGTGTCATATCACACCAATGACGGTATTATACTATAAATAGGGCTATAAAGCAACTTATTAAAGATCCTTCGCTCCCCTCAGGATGACAGTGGCGGGGATCAGTCTTCCCCTGTTTCGGCTATGGTCCTGGCGTTCTCTTCCTGGATAGCGGGATCATAGGAAAGAATGGGCTTGACGCTCTTATCGCCCTTAATGCGCCGCTGCACATAATTCCTTGTGAGCTTCATTACCAGCGGGCTCATGGCCACCACGCCTATCAGGTTGGGGATCATCATAAGTCCGTTAAAGGTATCGGAGATATCCCAGGCGATGGAGCTGGTCATCAGCGCGCCGGAAAGGATCATCAGCACAAAGATCACCTTATAAACCTTTGTGACTATAGGAGCGCTCTTTCCTGCCAGGTACTCCACGGCCTTGGTGCCGTAATGCGACCAGCCCAGAACGGTGGTAAACGCAAAGAGCAGTATCGCGATGGCTATGAAATAACGGCCGTACTCTATGTTGCCGATCTTGAAGATGGTGTTGAAAGCTTCTGCCACCAGGGTAGCGTCGCCGTATTCCGTCACGCCCTGATCCAGATCGATAACGCCGGAGGTAAGGATAACCAGCGCAGTCATGGTACATACGATGATGGTGTCGGCAAAAACTTCGAATATACCCCAGAGGCCCTGCTTTACGGGTTCCTTAACGTTTGAGTTGGAATGCACCATAACCGATGAGCCAAGACCTGCCTCATTTGAGAATACGCCTCTCTTGCAGCCCTGGGTGATTATCGTTGAGAAGGCCACGCCGGTCGCGCCGCCCCATGCAGCCTTTGGCGTGAACGCCATTCCGAAGATATGGCCGAAAGCCGTACCGATATGACTTACGTGTGTAAAGATTATAACCAGTGAACCAAGTATATACATTACCACCATGAAGGGGATGATCTTTTCCGCAACCATGGCTATACGCTGAAGGCCGCCGATGACAACTATACCTACAAGTATCATAAGCACTATGCCCACGATCAGCATATACAGAGTAACATCCTTATCGCCTGATGAATAAAGCACCACGCCGGAAAGGGACTTGATGTCAAAGGCCGAAGTGAAATTGATGACTATCTTGTTGATCTGGCCCATGTTGCCTATACCGAAGGATGCCAGTGCAGCGCAGATAGCGAAGATAATGGCCAGCGCCTTGCCCAGGCCCTTCATGCCCTTATAGCCGCCCAGGCCGTCCTGCAGATAATACATAGCTCCTCCGGACCATTCACCGTGATGGTTCTTGCGGCGGAAATAGATGCCCAGGATATTTTCCGAATAATTGGTCATCATGCCAAAGAATGCTGCCAGCCACATCCAGAATACCGCACCCGGGCCGCCTGTTATTATAGCCGCGGATACGCCGGCAATATTGCCCACGCCCACGGTAGCTGCCAGCGCTGTGCAAAGCGCCTGGAACTGGGATATTGATGCATGCTCCCCGGTATGCCCCGTTACCTTCTTGTCAAAAAGGCTTCCCACGGTCTTTTTCATCCAGTGGCCTATCTTTGTCACCTGGAAAAAGCCCGTAAGGACAGTCATGAGAAGGCCCGTGGCTATAAGGAGCCACACGCCCACCTTGGTCCAGACAAAAGTATTAATGACGTCATTAAATTCTGCGATTTTTTCCATAAGTATCCTCCCTGTTACATTTGATAAGATTCTTCGGGCTTCGCCCTCAGAATGACATATAAAGTTCTTCGCCCTCAGAATGACATAATAAAAGCCGCCCCGGGGTGAGGACCACCCCGTTGCGGCCTATGATGCTGTATTATACCCTATTGTAGTTGATCAGGCAACCCTTAAGGATTATCTCTCTTTCGGTGTCTGTGAGAGCACCCAGCTTTAAGTCGAATTCCTTTAATGCACCATCCGCTACTACATAAGCCTTGATGACATCAGCCTTCTCTTCTACGGCTTTCTTTATGCCCGGCAGGAAGATGTAGTCAAGATTCTTGAAAGGCAGCTCTCCCTCGGGGATAACGAAGGGCAGCATGCCCCAGTTGATGAGGTTTGAACGGTAACGCTTGGTAGCATACTCGTTTGCGATGTTGGCCCAGCCGCCCAGTACCTTCTGGCAGCTTGCAGCCTGCTCACGCGCAGAGCCGTCACCGGGCTTTACTGCAAAGATAGTCGAACCTATACCGCAGTTAGCGCTTGTTACATCGGGGAACTGCTTCCATACGGTCTTAACAGCCTCTGTAATCTCGTCGCTCATCTGATCGAAGGGAACGTCTTTGCGTCTCTTCTCTTCCTGAGCATATACTTCCTTTGCACGGCCCACATATGCGGGATCCTTTCTGGAAAGCGCAAACTCCGCAAGGCCCAGAGGATTTGAACGGTAAGATGAGGTCTCACCTGAAGGGATAAGCTCATCGGTGGTGGTCACGGGATCGTGGATCTCGCTGACTACCTTAAGCAGCAGGTTGTCGGTAAGTGCAACCATCGCCGGCCAGTCCTTGATGTTGGGACCGAACTTGACCTCTACGCTCTCATCAGCCACGCCCTTTGAATCAAAGACGCGGTTCTCATATATGCTCTTATCGAAGAAATATTTGTACTTGCCGATCTTCTCCGGAACCTCGGTAGCGGGGGTAAGATAACCCTTGTTTGCTGCGGTTGCTGCGATGGAACGCGCATCCATAAGGGCTACGGAAGCTATCTGGCCGCTCTGAAGCTTGGAACCTTCACGGTTGGGGAAGTTCCTGGTTGAGTGGCGGATGGAGAATTCGTTATTAGCGGGCGTATCGCCGGCACCGAAGCAGGGACCGCAGAACGCCGTCTTTATGATGGCACCGGTCTTTAAAAGCTTTGCAGCCGCGCCGTTCTTGATGAGCTCCATGTATACGGGCACAGATGCGGGATATACGCTCATGTTAAATTCATCCGCCCCTATATAAGCACCATCCATGATGTCTGCTGCAGCGCAGATGTTCTCAAAGCCGCCGCCTGCGCAGCCTGCGATGATACCCTGGTCTACTAAAAGCTTTCCGTTGTGGATCTTGTTGCGGAGCTTAAAGTCTACAGCGCCGTCAAGGCTTACCTTGCCCTTTGCTTCGCAGTCTGCAAGGATATCGTCGAGATTTGCATTCAGCTCGTCAATGGTATAGGTATTTGAAGGATGGAAAGGCAGGGCGATCATGGGCTTCACAGCGGAAAGATCGACCTCTACCACGCCGTCGTAATATGCCACGTCGGCGGGCTTTAATTCCTTATAATCGCCGCTGCGGCCGTGGATATCGTAAAATTCCTTTATCTCCTCATCTGTCTGCCAGATGGAGGAAAGGCAGGTGGTCTCGGTGGTCATAACGTCCACGCCGATACGGAAATCTGCGGAAAGCTTTGCCACGCCGGGGCCTACGAACTCCATTACCTTGTTCTTTACATAGCCGTTCTTGAATACTGCACCTATGATAGCCAGAGCCACGTCCTGGGGACCTACGCCTCTTGCGGGCTCGCCCTTGAGATATACGGCTACAACATCCGGCATATCTATATCATAGGTCTGGTTTAAGAGCTGCTTAACAAGCTCGGGGCCGCCTTCACCTACAGCCATGGTACCCAGGGCACCGTAACGGGTGTGGGAGTCGGATCCCAGGATCATGCCGCCGCCTGTTGCCAGCATCTCTCTTGCAAACTGATGGATGACTGCCATGTGAGGGGGAACATACATGCCGCCGTAACGCTTTGCGCAGGAAAGACCGAATACATGGTCATCCTCATTTATGGTACCGCCTACCGCACACAGTGAATTGTGGCAGTTTGTAAGCACATAAGGCATGGGGAACTTCTTAAGTCCTGAAGCCCTTGCTGTCTGGATGATACCCACGAAGGTGATATCGTGGGATGTAAGCTTATCGAAACGGATATTAAGCTTCTTATCATTGTCCGACTTGTTATGGCCGGTCAATATCCCGTATGCGATGGTCCCTTTCTTTGCTTCTGCGGCGCTTACTTCCTTTCCGCACTTTGCGGCTGCAGCCTTTTCGTCGGTGAAGAGCTCACCGCCTGCAAGAAATGCACCGGATTCGTAAAGTTTTACCATAAATTTAATCCTCCTTGTATTAAAGATCCTTCGCTTCGCTCAGGATGACAGTGCTTTTATATATTCGCTCAGGATGACCCTTTGTTTCTTTATGACTCTGTACTTACGAGTTAGCCCAAAGTCCCATAGTGTTCTCGATGTCGCTGGGATTGATGGCTGAGGCCCTGGCGAAGTATTCCTTTGCCTTGGCCTTATCGCCGTTTATCTCTGCCATATAGCCCAGGACGATCAGCCTGTCGTAACATTCCTGGTAACGGCAGGACAAACAGTAACAGCCGTCTTCTATATGTTCCAGATACTCACTGCATGTTTTCTCATCACCCTTCATAAGGTACATCATGGCCAGACGCTCATACCTTATGGCGTTGTCAGCGCGCTGGGACTTGAGATAATACTCCTCTGTGTTCATGGGCTCGCCCTGCTGCTCCCTTATATGTTTCGGGGGATTCTTTGCATTAAGGCATTCCTTTATCTCGGCGTCGGCGTAAAGTTCTGCACGCCATTTCCAGCTGCCCGGCTTTGAGACGTTACTTGAATATTTTGCCGCCGCCAGCCTGCAGCAGACTGCCAGGCTGCGGAACACGCCTATCCTGCTCTGGCCCAGACTCTTCTGAAGCGCACAGGCCTTTATCAGGTAATCATAGGCCTTCTTGAGCTTCCTTGCATAGAGCAGCTTATCGCCCACTATGTGGAAGTATTTGGCAACATTCTTTGCCTCATCCTGCTTGTCCTTGTTATACCACATCTCCGGCATCAGATGTAAATGCGTCCACTTTACGCCCAGGATCTCACGCATTTTCTTATCAAACTCCTTAAAGTATGCGTCAAAATCCTGAGGATGTATCTGCATCATGGTCTCAAACTTGGCGTCATAGATCTGCCAGTCGTTGAGATATTTTATCTCATGCAGCTTATCATAGAGCTCGTTTGCTTTCTCTTCATTGCCGCAGCAGATATACATCTCTGCCAGCTTATTGAGGTAATTGCCTCTGTCCTTATAATCCTCAAGATATTTCTCAAGGATCTTTACGCCTTCAGCCCATTCTCCCCTGCTGCCGAAGGTATCAGCCATCTGGAAGATAGGCGCGGTCTGGATCGATCCGTATTTGTCGATACATTCCCTGAATATCCGCTCAGCCTCGGCGGTACGGCGCATAAGGTAATTCATATCGCCTATCCTGTACAGACGGTAGGAATCGTCGTAAGCATCGTCTTCTTCGCCCTCGCTCTTCTCCAGGGCTTCGTTAAGATCGGCGATCGCAGCATCCAGATCTCCGCTGTGAGTCAGCAGATCCGCCCTTGCCGCCATAACAAAAGGCGAAGGGTTCAATTCCACCAACCTGTCAAAATACTGCTTTGAGCGGTCATAATCCACCAGCGCCTCATACTTTTCGTACCTGCGCTGATAGCAGCGCGCCAGCTCGTACACGGCGCGATCCTGCTCCTCATCCATCTCAAGGATCTTTTTATAACAGCCTATGGCGGCTTCATCATCGCCTTCGGTCTGCCTGTAACATTCGCCCATGTTATAGAGCACAGACGTATTCTCGGGATCCTTATCCAGTATCTCCTTATAATAAACCAGAGCCTGGGCGTAATCCTTCTTCATGCGCAGGATATTTGCACGCAGCATGAAAAGATTGTTAAGCTTGCTGCCTTTATCTATGCAGCCGTTTACCAGCTCGAAAGCTTCGTCATACTTACATTCCTCGGTAAGTACCCTTGCCATTTCGAAGCTCACCTTATCTTCGGTGACCTGCTCATCTTCGTATGTTTCAGGTGAAGGCTCGGGTTGCTCCTTTACTGCCTTTACCAGCGCTTCGGCCTTTTTCCAGAATTCTTCCTTGTCCTTATCTTCATTAAGGCCCTTCTCATGCATAAGCCGCAGTTCTTCCAGATCAAGGGCAAGATGCTTCACTCCGTTTTCCTTTGCGAACTTGATAACCTCTGCCGCATCCTCCAGCTGGTTATAGATCATGAACACCCTGAGTGCCAGCAGATAGGGTCTGTGGTAATCCCTGTACAGCCCTATGATGGCATGATAGTCATCTACCACGCCCTGACCATCATGCAGCTTGAAATACGCCTCCTGACGGCGCAGATATGCGGGCAGGTTATTCTTATCATTCCTGATCTGCTCGTCGCAGTCGTCCACTACTTCCTTATATTTCCCGGCCCTGAGCCTGAGTCTCTGCAGCAGGTCCTTATAGGGCAGCATCATGGACTCGTCCCATTCCACCTCTATAGCTTTCCGGACATATTCTATCGCCGTATCATACAACGTGGGATCTTTTCTTTCTATCGCCAGATGCCCGTAGCATTCCGCAAAGACAAAACGCTGATAACCCAGAGTCTTTTTTCTCTTCTTGTATTTATCACTGCCGTCATCGGGCAGCTCTTCCAGAGCCTTCTCCCACTCCTTAAGATAATGCAGGGCGCCTTCAAAATCCTCTGTCTCCAGCAGGCATCTTCCCTTCATATCCACGTAATCGTAATATTCGGAAGTCCCCGGGGTGTAGGTCTTCTGATCCAGCATTTCCATGGTTTCCTTGATGCGGTCGCTGTGGAATCTGCTCCAGCAGACCTCGATCCAGGCTTCCAGATCCTCCGGATCCTTCTCCAGTCTGGCCAGATACTGGCCTTCCCTTGAATGCTGGACTCTCATGAAGAAGTTCTTCACCTTCGGCGAACCGTTCAGATGCTGGATATGATCACGGATGATATTTTCCGCCTTCTCGAAGTCCCCGGCGTTCTGGTAATACCTGGCCATGTCGTAATGCACCATGGCGTGATCGGGGATCTTCTCCAGGGCCTTCTCCCAATACGCTTTGGCTTCTTCCCATTCATCGCAGGCAGCCAGAGCCTCGCCCACTATCCTGCAGACATAGGCATCGGAATACTTAGGCCCCATCTCATGTGCCACATCATCTATCTTTCTGCCATCGGGAAGCTCTTTCTTTTCCTCCAGCATGGCCATTCTCAGCGCTTCCACATCCTCATAGGGATGGTATACGCCCTTGGTATGGAGATCTTTAAACTTCTCGTGGATCTCTTTTCTGCTGCTCTCGAACTCCTCATTATCGGCAAAGAGCCTCTCGCTGCTCAAAAAGACAACGGGACCGTCGCGAAGATCGGAATTGCCGCCCTCGACCCTGTCCTGCTCCATATCGTTATCAAGCGCAGTGATGAGCCTGTTTATCTCATAAAAAATATTGATATAAGCGTCGTAATCCGGTTCCTCACCGCCCTGCGCCTCAAACAGATCGTAATCGCCGAAGGTATCGTTTCCCACCTGGTAGACGATATAATCCAGGAAGTTCTCCGGGAACTTCTCCAGCAGCTCTTCCTTCTCCTCTACAAAACGGAAGGTATCGTTCAGCAGGATCCAGACCGCCTTGGGAAGATACTGATGGTTCATGATGAACACCAGCAACCTCTCCCTGGTCTCGAATGCACTGTCCAGATCCAGGCAGAGCGGATCAGCCAGCAGCTCTTTCCAGTTTTCGATATCACGGCGCTGATAAATGTCTTTATATACCGCCTCGACCTTCTTAAGCCATTTTGCGATATCGTCGTCGGGCTCGGGCTCCTTTTCCTTATCCTCCTTCGGGGGATGAAGAGCCAGCTCGTAAGCTTCGCGCAGGTTTTTAAAGCCCTCGGAGTCGTCCTCGGGGTTATGCTGCGGGAGCAGTGTCTTATATTGTTTTTTGATGGCTGCCTCGTCGTCTGTGGGCTCCATCTGCAATGTTTTCCAGGCCTGGTCGATGGTCATATTTTCTCTCCCTATTGTCCTTCAGTCACACGTACAGTCTTCCTTCGCTGTGCCTCCGCACTAAATTCGCATACCCTGCCCCTGAACCGACTTGCCCCTTGAAACTTGCTTGCTCACGCCATATGCGTGAGCTGCGCTTCGAACAGTTCTGCGGGGCAAGGTTGGGCAGGGCATGCTTATTAAGTGCTGCGGCAACGCTCAGTCAGAGCTGTACGTATGATCTGCCGGACACATAGTCTTCGTTCAGTTGTTTTGCTTTTAGCCTTCTTTTGACTGCGTCATTCCGGGTCGCTAGTCTGAAGAAGTTTACATATATCATTTATTTCGAATGTGTAGTCTTTATTACAGAAATCACAATGTAAAGTTACAGGTTTGGCATCGGCGATCATTTTGTTGAGTTCGTCGCGGCCCAGGCTGATAAGGGCCTTGGTGACGCGGTCGCGGTTACAGCCGCAGTAGTACTGCGGGGTAAGCTCGCCTTCTATCTCGAAGTCACCGATAAGGACCTGTACCAGATCTTCAAGGCGCTCGCCTTTGTCGAAATGATCAGTCACGGAGCTGATGCCAGCAAGGGTTTTCTCCAGCGCGCTGATGGTCTCCTCCGAAGCGAAGGGCATCAGCTGGATGATGAAACCACCGGCATGCTTTATGCTGCCGTCCTTATCTACCAGCACGCCCAGGCCTACGGCTGAGGGCGTCTGCTCGCTGGCTGCGAAATAATATGTAATATCGTCGCCGATCTCACCTGTGGTAAGGGGCGTCTGGCCGATATAAGGCTCCTTAAGGCCCAGGTCCTTCATGACCGTGAGCATACCTGCACCTATGCCTCCGCCCACGTCCAAATGACCGTTGGCTTTTAAAGGCAGTTCCACTGAAGGATCGTACATAAGGCCGCGGACTCTAGCCTTTGCATCTGCGCTGACGGTCATCTGCTTTATGGGGCCGTCGCCGTCTGTCTTTAAAGTGATCAGATCCTCTTCGCTTTTGCACATGCTGCCCATCATGGCGCCGGCTGTAAGAAGCCTGCCGAGCGCAGCGCTGCAGAGAGGCGAAGTATCATGGATCTTCCTTGCCTCTTCAACGGTATCTTTAGTATATGCAGCTATAAAACGAAGTTCCTTGTTAAAGGACAGTCCGTGTATCAGACGGTCGCTCATTTATCCCATTCCTCCAAAAATTCCCTGAATTCTTCCCTGGCGGCGTCGATGCGCTTGGGATCCTGGGAATTCAGCGCCTGCTCGAATTTCCTGATATAGTGCTCGATGACCTGGCGGTCTTCGCCGAAGTTCTCTTCGTAAAGGCGCTCGCCCTTTACCAGCAGCAGCTTGTTTTTCTCCTGCTCGCGGGGCGGTATCTTAAGATATGCCAGCTCTTCCATGCGGGCTGCTATCTCTTCATCGGTCATATCAACGTCGCGGCCTTTGAGTATCTGCTTTGTCACTTCGCCGGTCAGGTTCACGCGCACCTGCACTTCAAGGATCGAGTTGACATCGTAGGTGTAAGTCACATCCACGCTGTTCTCTTCTTTCTTGCGCTTGATGGGCAGGGGGATCTCCAGCTCACCTAAGTTTAAGTTATTCTCCGCAAAACGGCTCTCACCCTGCAGCACCTTAACCCTTATGCTCTTCTGGTTATCGTAAAGGGGATAAAGGGTTTCTGTACGGCTGGCGGGTATAACCGTATTCCTTTCGATGATGGGGCAGACATGGCCGCTTTCGAAGCCGCCGCCCTCACGCTCTATGCTCACTTCGGTGCTCAAGGTGAAAGGACATACATCGGTAAGGATCACCTCACGGATGCTCTCGCGTCTCTCTTTCATGGCCGCCTGAATGGCCGCGCCTACGGCGATGGCTTCGTCCGGGTTCACCGTGGTGTCGGGAAGGCTTCTGAAAAGCTTGCCTACCAGACGGCGCACCAGCGGAAGGCGCGTAGCTCCGCCCACCATCACTACCTTATCTATCTCAGAAAGCTTAAGCTTGGCGTCGGACAGGCTCTTCCTTACAGGGATCCTGATGCGCTCAAGCAGCTCTTCGCAGTTTTTCTCAAATTCATCCAATCTGATCTGGACTTCCTTTTCCTCATCGCCTATCAGGCATTTCATGCCCACCATTCTTTCCTTATCGATGATGAGCTTGCAGTTCTCTGCCTGCTTATGAACATGCCTTAAAGTCTTTTCGTCAAGGCTGTCGCGGTCGACCTCTGCCTTCTTATACCACATATCTTCGATGACAGCCGTAAAATCTTCGCCGCCCAGATAGTTATCGCCGGCCACGGCGCGCACTTCCAGTATGGTGCCGGACAGTTCCAGGATCGAAACGTCAAAGGTACCGCCGCCCAGATCGAATACCAGGACCTTTGCGTCGTCCTGCATCTCGTAGAGGCCGTATGCCACTGCTGCTGCCGTGGGCTCGCTTATGATACGTTCCACCTTAAGGCCTGCCAGCTCGCCGGCATGCTTGGTAGCCTTCCTGCGGGCGTCGTTAAAATATGCGGGCACGCTGATAACAGCCTCGGTGATCTCCTCACCCAGGAAAGCCTCCGCATCCTCTTTAAGTGAACGCAATATGAAGGAAGACAGCTCCTCCGAACGGAAAAGCCTGCCGCTTAAGCGGTACTTCGCATCTGTGCCCATGGTGCGCTTGAATACAGCCGCGCTGTCCTCGGGGTGCGTGAGCATGCGCTCCTTCGCAACATCGCCTACATATATATGTTCGCCCTCCACGCTCACTACCGAAGGGGTGAGCCTGCCGCCTAAGCGGTTGGGTATTATGTGGGGGCCGTCGTCACCGTAATATGCTACCAGGGAGTTAGTCGTTCCCAGATCGATACCTATGATCATCTCTATATCCTCTCAATAAAAACTGACTATATATTATAACAAAATGCGGCTGACGCCGCAAGATTCTTCGGGCTTCGCCCTCAGAATGACACGGCTAGCTTCGCTCAGAATGACCAAGTCACAAGAAGGGGACCGGCTTGGGGTATCAGGAGAGGCCCACAACGCGGGAGGTACCTGATGCCGCTTAAAAGG
>CAMVRS010000132.1 GCA_947169935.1 uncultured Lachnospiraceae bacterium | reverse complement strand
TGCCATCGCTATACCTCCATGACAATGATTTTATACCAAAAGGGTGCCTGTCACCGTTAACAAAATATTAACGAGATGTTAATAATTTATGAATGGCAGGACACCTGCTTGACAGATGATCCGACATGATGTATAGTACAGAAAATTGAATGCGGAAACGGAAAAATGAAACACTGCCTGGGCCAAGGGAGGCGGATTATGACGATCAGTGAAAGAATATTCGAAAAAATAGAGAGTCTGGGAATGACGCAGAGGGAGTTTGCGGCCCGCACCGGGATAAAGCCCAGTACCATCAGCGAATGGAAAAAGAATAAGACCAATCCGTCATCCGAGAAGATCATGCCTATATGCGAGGCGCTTGATGTTACTCCGGACTGGCTGCTTTCCGGCATAGACGGTGCTGCCGGCAGGGAAACGTGCATGGAGTATTACACAGTAAAGAAGGATACGGAGATGGGAAGATTGATCGCATATTATAATCTGCTTCAGCCGGCGTTCCGCGAAAGGGTAATGGGGTACGTGGAAGCATTTTCCGCCCTTGATGAGAAGGGACAGAAAAAAGACTGAATGACAGGGAGGAATTTTTTTGAATGAGCATCCATATAATTGAATACGCGGCCAAAATATAGAACATGGAGGAGAAATGTGTCAAGACATAAAAGAGAATGGTATCCCGGAGCAATATATCATGTGATGAGCAGAGGGAACAGACGGTCAATTTTATATAAAGATGAATCGGATTATATGAACTTCCTTGATTGTATAGTAAAGGCGCAGGAAGTCTATCCTTTTAAGCTGCATTCCTTATGCCTGATGAGTAATCATTTCCATATGGCGCTCGAGACCATAGATGATGATCTGGGGAAGATAATGCAGAGGATGCTGCATCCCTACACCATGGATTTTAATCATAAATATCATTTTACCGGCCATCTGTTTGAGAGCAGGTATACGGCTTGCCTGGTCACAAATGAACAGTACTTCCTGGAGGTGAGCCGCTATATCCATCTGAACCCTGTTAAAGCGCATATGGTGCAGGAACCGCTGGCATATGAATACAGCAGCTATGGTAAATTCGTGCCGGTTGACGGAGCGAAGAAAAATGCAACAAAGCTGATAGAGGACCTGGTTGAAACAGACAGGGTATTAGGCGGATTTATGAATAACAGCCGCGAACTGTACAAGACGTTCGTGGAAGGAATGATATCCCATACCGAACAGGAGCAGCTGATACAGAAAGACATCAGGGAAAATGATATGTGGCTGCCGTATTAGGATTTTGGGCGATTGTTACCCCGCAGGAACGGTGATATAATATGAGCAATCTGTCTTTGACATTCTTACTGATCTGTTTGACGAACGGATCAATGGTACAGGTAAGGTGGAAAAGCTGAAACAATACGGCTTAAAGCTAAGGAATAGAAAAAGGCCTCAAGGCGCTTGTACATAGTTTCAAGAAATATATAAAAGATTTTGAGGAATTGTATAAAGCGGTGATACAAAATGAGGATTACCAAAATGTGTCCGGAGCTGAAGTGATGAAGTATTATCAGTAATATGGTGAAGGATAACCATGGCTTTTAGTATTGAAGTATTTGTAAATAACAGCATAAGGATATCTACGGACATGGGGGCGGTGTACGTCGATCCCTTTAAAATGGCAAATGAGCCGCATGATGCCGCAGTTGTTTTGATAACGCATCCGCATTATGACCACATGTCACCGAAGGATATAGAAAAGGTCAGCTGTGATAAGACCATCCTGATCGTTCCTGAAAGCGCGAAAAACATGGCGCGGACGTTTGCATCCTGTGTGGGAGAAATAAGAACGATGAAGGCCGGCGGAAGCATGCAGATCGATGCCCTGAAAGTTGAAGCTATACCGGCGTACAACATCTTTAAGATATTTCATTTGAAGATATATGGATGGCTTGGATATATCATCACCGTGGACGGTAAGCGTATATACGTAGCGGGAGATATTGATGCGATAAAAGAAGCGCGCGCCGTAAAATGCGATATCGCGATGGCCCCGATCGGAGGCTTCTATACGATGGATCCCAGGCAGGCAGCGGCACTTATAAATGAAATGAAACCGGAGATAGCAATCCCCACGCATTACGGTTCTGTGATCGGCAAGCCAGAGGATGCTGATACCTTTAAGTCTCTTGTAAAAGAACCCACCCGTGTCGAAACGGCAACTACGGTGCCTGTCACCGTTAACAGGAGCAGATAAGTGAGAACGCAGTTTTTCAGATTACCGCCAAGGGCGCAGGCGAGTTTCCTGATAGCCGTCTTTTTGATAGTGCTGATCGCCATCCTGCCCAACTATGAGGCGCGCGCATACAGGAAAACGCCGCCGTCCGATGACTGGGGCGGTGATATAGGTTACCCGGCAGGTGATAACACAAAGATCCTCAGATCCGCAGATGAAATAGCCGGCGAGAAGTATGTTTATACGTTGGAGGCAGATGCATCTGCTATCCGGCCGCTGGGAGTCTACCGGGGCATTCAAAGCAACAGCATTACTAAATCCGGTTTGCTGCGCGCATTTCAGGGATACGGAAATGATCCCGAGACCACCATGGGGCAATACTACAGTGTCGAGTTGGATGATGGTGAAACAGCCATAGTCTTTTTCGATGACGCGGTGGTTAAGCTGCCGCGAAGCGGAACGGTCAGGCTGCCAAGGGGGCAGACAAAACTTCTGGGGCAGACGAGCATCGATTATATTTCCGAAAAAGCGGGAATTCCGAAGAAAAGCTTAAAATATTACGTTCATATGGTCGGGGACTGGAGAAACAGCAGCTATGCCGAAAAATCCATGAGCGGAAGGATCGCAGCCACTGCGGTCATTTTCCTGACGGTATTTCCCGGAGGATATATTCTGTTTATCCTGCTCGATAAATGGATGGTAAAGACCGGTAAGGCGGAAGAGATCGAAAAAAAAGAAGCTGCGAAGGCTGCCGCATCGCCGAAACCTGTAAAACATAAAAAGCGCAGCGCCTGGTATAATATCATCGAGGAGCGGATGCAGGATTATAAGCCGACTCTGCAGGATAAGATCGAGGCGCGCATAGATAAGTTTTCGACAGCTGTGATGCCGGGACATGACTGGAAATCAGATACCAGAAGGTCCTGGGACGCATTCGGAGGGACGCTAGCGTTTACCGGCTTTATGATGGCGGCCATCTTTATATTCCTGTATTTCGTCAGCTGGAAGCACCCCATACCTTTGCATGTTGTGATCGTTATTGCCGGCTGTAGTCTGGCGTGCGGCATCGTGGGACTCAGGATAGCTGCCTGGGACCACCCCAGACCGTATATGACAAAGCCTGATCCTGATAAGGACTATATTTTTTCGATAAGCTCCGGCGATGGTCAATGCACGATCACAGATGCATCGCAGATCGATGAGGCCTACAGGGCATTTATAGAGGAGCATAGAGCATGGCAGCTTACGATCGATCCGCCCATCGGATCGCTTTCCTGCTGGAGCTGCTTTTATGACGAAAAGGCGGGCTATGTGACAGAGATCACACTTAAATACGACACCGTTACCCGCAGGTGGAGAAAAAGCGGAAAAAAACCTGCCTCTTCAGAGATCAAGTGTCTGAAAAAGATTTATACCGGGCATTGCAGGGTAAGACTGTAGCTTGAGATGAAACAACATCAGGGCTGCAGTCTTTTTATTATGCTTTCGGCACGAATTAAGATCCGCATTCCTTTTTTTGGTCACTATTGCCCCTAAAAGCTTGACACATAGGCAGATTTCCTGATATATTCCAAAACAGAAACGGTCACTTTTGCAGTACCTTTCATGGTGCCTGTCACCGTTAACAAAATATGAACACGTTAACAGTCAGTTCATGGTGCCTGTCACCGTTAACAAAATGTGAACACGTTAACAATTTGTTCATGGTGACAGGCACCCTGAAAATGGAGCTTTATGCAGATAAAAAAAGAAGAAGTATATAAGAGAATACTGGCGGTAGCGGAAAAAATGTTTATCCGTTACGGTTATGCAAAGACTTCCCTGAAGCTTATCGCGGATAAGTGCTATATCAGCAAGAGCAATATCTACCGGTATTTTTCTGCGAAGGAAGAGATATACGAAACGCTGGTCGGTGAGGCACGCCGCAGCATCCTGGAAGTGGCAGACCGGATGACGGCTCCCGACTTTATCAGGAAAAGTCTGAAAATGAAAGTATCCGAGATATCAAACAGGCTGGCCTATGTGGTTGCGGAGCATCGCAGCGGTATACTGGTAATGCTGTGCGGCTGCAGGGACGACGACAGGGAATTCATCACAAACCGTTATATACGGATATTCACGGAACGGTCTCAGGTCCCGGATAATGATCTGAACACATTGATAGCAAAGATCCAGATATTCGCGCTTACGGATGTGATAATGTCTTACGAGGATCCTGCGGAACTAAAGGAACACATCCTGCTTTTGATGCAATATCATTATGTCGGAATAAACGGATTACTTGCAAAAGAGAACCGATAAGCGGAAAAGCAAAAGCTGTTTCTGATGAAAAAAACAATTACATACAAACTAACGGCCTGCTTTCATAAGAAAACCCGTAAGCGGAAAGCACACTTGAAGTAACCGCCCTGTTTGAAAAGTGTATCTATGAACTATATGCACAACCTGCTTTTTTAATGAAACATCATTATTACCGATAAAGGAGACCCTTCATACTATGAAAAACAAAAAGCTGAAAAAGTTTCTTACCGTATTACTGACTATCGTGATCGTTATAGCCGGCCTTATATTTTGGTACACGCGCCATATGCATTATGACATCGAGCCGCACGTGTCCTACAATGTCGAAGTTTGCGACGCGGAAGGCCGCGCTCACCCGGACCCCGCCATCGTCTATTATACGAACGAGATAAGCCCGGAAGCATTAATGAAGATCTATGAAACCCTGGATGTCCATCCGGAAGGGAAAGTAGCGGTCAAACTTTCCACAGGTGAAGCCGGTAACCCCAATTATCTGGACCCGAACCTTATAAAAGATCTGGTCCAAAGCGTTGACGGCACGATCATCGAGTGCAACACCGCATATTCAGGCTCCAAAAGAGCGGATACCGCGATGCACAGACAGGTCGCCGAAGAGCATGGCTTCACAGCAATTGCAGACCTGGACATCATGGATGAGAACGGATATATAAAGATCCCCGTGGAGGGTGGCGAGCATCTTAAGGAAAACTGGGTCGGACAGAATCTGGCAAACTACGATTATGTCCTTGTGCTTTCGCATTTCAAAGGGCATCCCATGGGCGGCTTCGGCGGAGCTCTTAAAAACATTTCCATAGGCATAGGCTCCAGGGAAGGCAAGGTTCGCATACATACCGGCGGCGTATTTTCCAAACCGCCCATCGATCTGGGATCGCTGATCACCAACCAGGACGTCTTTACGGAGAGCATGGCGGAAGCCGCCAAGTCCGTATCAGACTATGAGGATCACGGAAATACTATCGTCTATATCAGCGTCATGAACCACCTGTCCGTAGACTGCGACTGCGTATCGACTCCTGCGGAAGTCGACATGCACGATATAGGCATCTTTGCTTCGACGGACCCGGTAGCCTTGGACCAGGCCTGCGTGGATCAGGTGTTTGAAGCAAAGGACGGTGCATCCCTTCAGGGGAGGATCCTGGAAAAGAACGGCATTCATATACTGACCCATGCGGAAAAGATCGGTCTGGGAAACCGCGTCTATAAGCTGGTCGATATAGATACACTGGCGGAATAATATGATAGAGATATTAAGAACCGAATTTATCTACTTCTGGTATTATTTCACGCTGCAGTTTAGCCAGATCTTCTGGTACTGGGTTGCCGGCATGATCATCGGCTCAGTGGTATCGGTCTTCTTTAAAGACAGGATCCACGCGCTGATGAGAAATATGAAAAGCGACGGAAGCAGTATCCCCGGAATGATCTTTGCATCAGCCCTGGGCGTGGCGTCGCCTTTATGCATGTACGGTACGATACCCATCGCCGCTTCCTTTTCCAAAAGCGGCATAAAAGATGAATGGCTGGCCTCCTTTATGATGAGCTCCATCCTGCTCAATCCCCAGCTGATAATCTACAGCGCAGCGTTGGGCGTTAAAGTATTATGCATAAGGATCGTAAGCTGCTTCCTGTGCGGGATCGCAGCCGGCCTGGTAATACATTTTGCGTTCAGAAAAAAATCCTTTTTCGACTTCAAAAACTTTAACGAGCCGAAGAATAAGGACGTTGACCCCAATCTTTTCATAAGATTCCTCAAAAATCTGTGGCGCAACCTTAAAGCCACCGGCCTTTATTTCCTGATCGGCATAATACTTTCTGCCCTGTTCCAGCGGTACATACCGCAGGAAGCGATACAGTTTGTCTTTGGCGGAAGCGAAGCCTGGGGCGTGCTGATGGCCTCCACGATAGGCGTTCCCTTATATGTCTGCGGCGGCGGCACGATACCTATCATCAAAAGCTGGCTTGCAAACGGCATGAGCCTTGGAAGCGCCGCAGCGTTTATGATCACCGGCCCTGCCACCAAGATCACAAATCTTGGCGCCCTCAAAGCCGTCCTTGGCGCAAAACATTTCGCCCTCTACTGGCTTTTCATCATTCTTTTCTCCCTTATCGCCGGCATCGCCGTAATGGTGACAGGCACCGTTAACAAAATATGAACACGTTCACAATTTGTTCATGGTGACAGGCACCGGATGATGGTATAATATCCTCAACATCATCAAAGGGGGATGCCGGAATATGTTTATCTGCGATCATACAAAACTTTGTCTGTCTTTTAATGAATTCCATGATCTTAAAGCTGATGATCTGCCCGAATACGGTGAATTCTGTCTTCTTGAACTAAAAGACGGAAGCTATACCGGCGGGGAATGGAACCCGAAAGATTATCGTAAGGCATCAACAGAGGGTAAATTTATCCGCGGCACGGCAGATTCGATCGAGGGCGAAGAGGTTGCCAAATGGCATAAACTGCACGGCTATGATCTTTCGGCTCTCCTGGAGGAGGACGATACCGCGAGAATAAATATGGGGCATAAGAAAGAGGACGGCTACAGTGTAAGCTTTAAGGACTTTAAACTGATAAAGGACAGGGACTTTCCTAAAAATGAACAATATTGTCTTTTAATACTGATGGACGGAACACTGGCTACCGGCCGATGGGATAAGTGGTCCGACGAAAAAGGAGGATGCTTTATATACGCGCCGGCACTGGCCAGCTACAGCATGAATAAAGTATGGGCCTGGACGCCATTAAGCTCCGACGAGATCTTTTCAGCCGAAGAAGAGCGGGAAAACGAAAGACTGCGTGAGGAGGAGCTTAACAAAAATCCTTCCACCGATCCGGATAAATTTAAATATGGTATCGACATAAATATATATTACGAAAAAGCCCTTGAAAAGCTGAGCAGCCAATATCCCTGGGCAAGTCTGGAACAGATGAAAAAGCAAAAGCCCTGGGAGATAGTGCCGCTTCACGGGCAGTATGTCTTCGGGCAGGTAAACACCTCCTATGATGGTTACAATTATGTCAAAGAATGGACTGACGGAAGCACCGCTGATGAGTTCATTGATTTCCTTTGTGAATACACGAGGAAAGCCGTGGAAGATTCCAATCCCGACGCAAAATTCCGGTATGGCAGGGACATAGAAACCTACCTGGATAAGGCTTATGCAAATGTTAAAAAGGATTATCACTGGGCCGAAAAAAAATCCCTCCAAAAGGCCTGCCCCTTTGCGATCAAACAGATCAAAGGGGAGTGGGAATTTGTAAGGATCTACCGTGGTGGCGGCGAATATGTCTGTGATGCGGCAACCGCGGAGGAGTTCATAGAATACGTTGCGCATGATTACAGGGATGCGGCACTTAGTGTCAATCCTGTAGTGGCGGAGCATGAGATGAAGTTCGGACATATCGAGATCCACGGTTGGAATCTGGAAAGGTACATATTTTATAAACTTAAGTCCGGTGACTACAAGGTAAGCGTCACGGCCGGGGACAGGGTGACCGGCGGTTCAAGGACTTTCTTTATCACGCCGGATTGCTTTGAAGCAAAAACCTATGATGAATTCCTGGACCGTTATCTTGAGATAGTTCCGGGAGAAAGTTTCGGGCTACTGAAAAAGGATCTGCAGAAGGATCAAAAGCTCAAAAACTTCCTGGGTTATTGACACGTCCTCTTCCATAAAAACGGCCGCTGAATATATAGTTTTTCTTTATAAACCGCCTCAGATGCTTTATAATATTGCATAGTGGGGGATGAAACACAATAAAATATCAAGGAGGGTTACAATGAACGAAGTCCTGAAATCTTTTATCCAGACGATACCTGTGATCAAGGACGCCTTTGGAATGGACATCATGATGAGTATCACAGACGGTAACGAATTTCTTGCTTACTGGCCCGGAGATAAGATGGTAGCCGATATCCATGTCGGCGACAAGCTTTCACATAATGATCCCATGTGGACTTCATTTACCACCGGGAGGAAACTCCAGCAGATCTGCCCCGCCGACGTTTACGGCTTTGCCTTCAAAGCTATCACCATAGCAATAAAGGATGGCAGGGATATCGTCGGTACCATGGGCATAGCCATCAGTCTTGAAAACGAGACCTTTACAACCGAAGCTTCCAAACGCCTGCTGGAATCCATCGAGCGCGTGCAGAAGGATGTGGATGACGCCAAGGAATGCAGCGAAAACATAAAGAACAGCAGCAGCGTCATCAATGAATCTACAGAGCGCATCCTTAAGAATGTTGCGGACGTAAAGGATTTTGCAAAGGATATCCAGAAGATATCCAGCAAGACCAACATCCTTTCCCTCAACGCGTCCATAGAGGCTGCCAGATCCGGCGAGGCCGGCAAGGGCTTTGCCGTAGTCGCAAACGAGATGAACAAGCTGGCAAACGATATAAAGGAATCTTCCGGAAAGATCCTGGATATACTTGACCAGTTTATCGTAGATATTAATCTGATGAAGCAGAAGCTGGAGGTCCAGGACAAATCCCAGGGCGAGCAGCTTGATCTTACCGTTGCACTCTATGATGAGATAGAGAACATCGAGACCACTGTTAAGCAGGTCATTCAGAAGATCAACTCATAATAGCAGCGGTTATAAAATAATAAGATCCGTGACTGAAGAGACCGGCAGATTTCCTGCCGGCCTTTTTAGCAGAGATGCTTGAAGAACTTGAAGATTATCACGCAACGGTGCTGGTATGGGCGGGGATGGGAGGCGGCAGCATAAGCCTGCCTTACCTTGAGCATGAGGCTTTCGGACCTGTGGATCCCAGGATGCAGGTCTATGGTTTTATGAACGACAGCGAATTTGTGGCAGAGTGTAATAAGAGAGATATCAAACTTTTTGGTATAGTTTAGCATAACGTTCATTTCTTCCTCCGTTCGCTTACCTCCAGATAGGTTTCGAACTCTTTGGGATGTTTATGTTTAAGATAATTGCGGAGCACTTCTCCGTGGCGCTTTAATAATTTGGCGGCGTGTGGGTTCATTTCAGCCAGCTTTTTACGGCCGAACTCACGCCGCTTTTCTATATGCCGTTCAAGGCGCGCGGCAAAAGCAGTATCTATCTTTCCTTCATCTGCCAGCTCCGCCAGATGTATCTCCATATAATCCCAGAAGGCGTCTTCATCAAATCGTCCAAGCATACCCCAGTCGGTGCGCAGGCCTTCTTCATTAAGCACATCGGCTTCGCTGTCTTCTTCGGCGGCGATCTTTTCCGCCATGCCCCGGGCTAATTGCTGCATCTTTTCTTCGGCTTCTTCCCCGAATACCCATTCAAATTCGGAAAGCCTGTCATCGGCCTCAAAGCCCACAGCCTCTTTTGCTGAAGAGGGATCGTAACCCTCCAGCTCATAAGGTTTTTCGAGTCCGGCGTCACGCAGCGCCAGTGTGATAGTGCGTCTCACAGCGCCTTCTTCAATCAGCACTTCACCGCCCATCCGTCGCAGCTGGTCGTTAAGGGAACCGTCATGCTCCGTAAGATAGAAGAGTATTCCCCTTTCCTTAAGGCTTTTATAAAGCTGCAGAAGCCGGTCCACCGCGGTTATATCAATATTGCCTATGCCCCTGGCGTCGATGACAACCTGGTGCGTATCTTCCTTGATCGCGGCCTCTATGTTATCGCAGAACAGGTCGATATTGGCGAAGAAAAGATTTCCGCTGAAGCGGTATATGACTGTATTCTTTATGGGCTTTGCTTCAGAATTGCGTTTTAAAGAATAGAAATTACCGTGTCCGGGGATGCGTCCCACAAAGGCAGCGGGAGGCGCCACGGAGCGCATGGCCACTTCGCTGAAGGAGAGCAGCACGCCTATCATAACGCCATAGAGGGTGCCGAAGAACAGCACCCCCAGAAAAGCTATGATAAATACCAGCAGTTCGTTCTTTCCGATCTTCCAGAGTTTCTTTGCCAGGGGTATCTCGATTATCCCTATCAGTGCCGTGATGACTATGCCTGTCAGCACGGGAACAGGTAAATATTTAAGCAGCGGCGTACCAAACAAAAGCACTAAAAGCATGGTAAATGCGGCCACAATAGAAGACAGCTGCGATCTGGTCCCCAGGGAATCTGCGATACCGCTCCTGGAAACGCTGCCGTTAACAGGACAGGTACCCACAAAAGCAGCCCCCAGATTCATTGCGCCGTAGGCCAGCAGTTCCCTGTTGTTATCAAGAACATCCGAATACTTCCTTGCGTAGTTACCGGAAGCTAAAAGAGTCTGGGCCATTATCACCGCGGCAATCCCAAGGCTCCCCATTAACAGATCCGGTATAAAATCCAATATCCCCGGGATATCGATAATATAAAACTTAAGTCCCGCATCTTTCTCAAATATAAATCCCGGCAGCACGGGAGAGGGCAGTCCGGCGGGGACTTCCGCCATGACTTTTACGCCGTATTGATCGAGTCTAAGGAAAAACTGTGCCAGCGCGCCGGCGGCCATCATCACCACGGTCATGGGAACCCGGGGGATAAACTTTTTGCAGATAAGGATTATCAGAACGGTTCCGAAACCCAGCAGAAATGAAAGCAGATGGAATTCGCCGCACTGTTCAAAGATATTTGAAATGAGATCGGTAATCTCGCCTGTACCGGCCGCGCCGCCAAAAAGCTTGGGTACCTGCATCATGATAATAGTGGTCCCCACGCCGGAGATAAATCCGCCCATTACCGGCACGGACACATACTTGACAACCCGCCCCGCCTTAAGGAAATACAGTATGAAGAGCCATACGGAAACCAGCAGCGCCATGGCAGGCACCAGGCAAAGAGCTTCTTTGGACTGGGCAGCTATACCCATCTGGGCGAGTATGGAACCCGCCATAGCGGCGGGCATAGCGTCAACGCCTACTATAAACTGCCGCGAAGATGTTATAAGGGCATAGATAAAGATGGGCAGGAGAGAGCCGTAAAGTCCGTAGACCGGCGGCAGGCCTGCGATCTGGGCGTAGCCCATGGAGATGGGGATCGAAACCAGAGCGATAACTGCGCCGGAAAATATGTCTTTTTTCGAAAACTGACGTGCCGATTTTTTTGCCATACGCAGATCTATTTTAAAGCACGCTTTATATCATCGATAACGGACTGCAGACCGTCGCCTGCGGTTTTTGCCGCCACATCCAGTTCCCTCTCGCCTCTTTTGATCAGGGTATTAACATCCGTAATGATGGTTCTGGCTCGTGGTCGCGCTGGGCGTGCTG
>CAMVRS010000131.1 GCA_947169935.1 uncultured Lachnospiraceae bacterium | reverse complement strand
GGTTCCCACCCGCGACCGGTAGACATTTACCCTGTGCTGTGTTAGAATAGGCGGGCGAGGTGAAAAGCATGGAAAAATCATATATTCCCAAGGGGATGAAGATAACCGGCGACGTGGTGAGCGACGGGGATCTGCAGATCGCGGGGGAAGTTAACGGAAACGTAAGCATAGAAGGAACGCTGGAACTGAATGGCTCTGTGAAAGGTGAGAACATCAGGGTCGGCAGCGTAGAGCTGACCGAGGGGACCATCCAGAGCAACATCGAATGCCGTGATCATATAGGTATAGGCAGCGGGGTGACCGTGATCGGAAATATCAAAGCCGGAGACGCCCAGGTGAACGGTGCCGTAAAGGGCGACATAGATGTGACGGAGAACCTGGCGGTGGGATCCACGGCAGTGGTGGAAGGCGAGGTAAACTGCAAGAGCATCAATGTTGATCTGGGAGCGGTGTGTGATGTGAACCTGAAACACAGCAATACGGATAACAGAGCGGCGGCCTTCTTTGAAGAATACTTAAGAGGCAAGGCAGAAGAATAACAGCAAGGGCTTTCCTGAAAAAAGGAGAGCCTTTTTTAACAGCAGCCCGGGCCGGGAATAATTTTTGTACCTCATATCCAAAAGTGCTGGACTAATGTGGCCGATATGTGGTATAATCTCGCAGTGTGTGCCGTAAAGCGGCAGGAATTGTAAATTTCAGGAGGAAAGATCGTAATGAGCGTACAGTTGGAAAAGTTGGAACACAATATGGCCATCCTTACAGTGGAAGTAGCTGATGAGGACTTTGAGAATGCGCTGGAGAGAGCCTACAAGAAGAATAAGAACAAGATAAATATACCCGGTTTCCGCCGCGGTAAGGTAAGCCGTGTTATCATAGAGAAAATGTACGGTAAGGATTTCTTCTATGGGGATGCAGCAAATATCGTTATCCCTGAAGCATGGGAGAAAGCTTATGATGAGTGTGAAGAGGAGATAGTTTCCACTCCCGAGATAGATGTGGTTACCCTTGAAGTAGGCAAGCCTTTCGTATTTACCGCAAAGGTTGCCCTTAATCCCAAGGCAACACTTAAGAAATATAAGGGCCTTGAGATCGAGAAGTTTGAGGCAGAGGTTACCGATCAGGATATCGAAGACGAGATCAAAAAGGAGCTTGAGGCTCAGGCCAGAATGGTAAGCGTAGATCGCGAAGTACAGGATGGCGATCAGGTAATCCTTGACTATGAAGGCTCTGTAGACGGCGTTCCTTTCGAAGGCGGCAAGGGTGAGAATCATCCTCTTACCATCGGAAGCGGAGCATTCATCCCCGGCTTTGAAGAGCAGATCATCGGCAAGAAGGCTGAAGAGGACTTTGATGTTAACGTTACTTTCCCTGAGGATTATCATGCAGAAGAGCTTAAGGGCAAGGAAGCAGTGTTCAAGTGCCGTGTGCATGAGATAAAGGAAAAGCAGATACCTGAGCTGGATGATGATTTTGCTGATGAAAAGGGCTTTGATTCAGTTGATAAATATAAGGAAGACCTTAAGAATAAGCTTAGCGAGCGTAAGGCAAAAGAGGCACGCAATAAGAAGGAAGAGGCTGTAGTAGATAAGCTTATCGAAGAAGCAGAGATGGACGTTCCCGAGGCTATGATCAATACCGAGACCAAGCGTTCCGTTGATGAGTACGCACAGCAGCTCAGATATCAGGGACTTTCCCTTGAGCAGTACTTCATGTTCACCGGTCTTACCGAGGAGAAGCTCATGGAGCAGTCCAGACCCGGCATTGAGAAGCGCATTAAGGGAAGAGTTGCTCTTGAGGCTGTAGCAGAGGCAGAGAATATCGAAGTTACCGAAGAAGAGCTTGAGAAGGAATTCGCTGACATGGCTGAGCAGTACAGGACCGAAGCTGAGAAGATCAAGGAGATGATGGGCGAGCAGGAGATCAAGATGATCAAGAAGGATGTCTGTATCAGAAAGGCTCTTGACTTCGTAGTGGATAACGCAAAAGAAAAATAAAATGACCGCATAAGCGGATGGAGGTTATTATGGAGCATACTATTTATAATGATCTGGTACCCTATGTCGTTGAGCAGACCAGCCGCGGCGAGCGTACTTATGATATTTATTCCAGACTGTTAAAGGACAGGATCATTTTCCTGGGTAACGAAGTTACGGAAGTTACGGCCAGTCTTGTTGTGGCACAGCTTCTTTTCCTTGAAGCAGAGGATCCGGAGAAGGATATCCAGCTTTATATCAATTCTCCCGGCGGATCCGTTACCGCAGGTATGGCTATCTATGATACCATGCAGTTCATCAAGTGTGACGTTTCAACCAACTGCATAGGTATGGCAGCCAGCATGGGCGCTTTCCTGCTTGCGGGCGGTACAAAAGGCAAGCGTTATGCGCTTCCCAATGCGGAGATAATGATCCATCAGCCTTTAGGCGGAGCAAAGGGTCAGGCTACCGAGATCGAGATAGCTGCAAAGCATATTCTGCAGACAAAGGAAAAGTTAAACCGCATACTTGCAGAGAACTGCGGCCAGCCCTATGAAGTTGTTGCAGCCGATACCGACCGTGATAACTGGAAGACCGCTGAAGAAGCTAAGGCATACGGACTTATAGATGAGGTTATCTATAAGAGACCCGATGACAGTGAGAAGAAGGATAAATAATAATGGCAGGAAAGATGATTGATTCCAGAAAGGCAAAGTGTTCTTTCTGCGGCAAGACGCCGGATATGGTGCACCGCATGATATCCGGACCGGAAGGCATATATATCTGCGATGAGTGCGTGGGTATCTGCTCCGATATTATCGCCGAAGAGGATGAATTCCCTTATGATGATGACGAGAAGGGCGGAAAGGTAGTTCCCGAGATCAACCTTTTAAAGCCCCAGCAGATAAAGGAATTCCTGGACGGCTATGTTATCGGACAGGAGGAAGCAAAGAAAGTGCTTTCCGTGGCCGTATACAACCACTATAAGCGTATCATGGCTCCCAAGAAGAAGGATGATGTTGAGCTTCAGAAATCCAATATCATCATGGTGGGACCTACCGGATCGGGTAAGACCTATCTGGCACAGTCACTGGCCAGGATACTGGGCGTACCTTTTGCCATCGCCGATGCCACAACTCTAACAGAGGCAGGCTATGTGGGTGAGGATGTTGAAAACATACTCCTTAAGCTCATACAGGCAGCCGATGATGATATCGAGAGGGCACAGTACGGTATAGTTTATCTTGATGAGATAGATAAGATCACCAAGAAGGGTGAGAACGTTTCCATCACCAGAGATGTATCCGGTGAAGGTGTGCAGCAGGCGCTCCTTAAGATAATCGAAGGCACGCTTGCTTCGGTTCCTCCCCAGGGCGGCAGGAAGCATCCCCAGCAGGAGCTTCTGCAGATAGATACCACAAATATACTCTTCATCTGCGGCGGCGCATTTGATGGTCTTGAAAAGATCATCGGTGATAGGCTCAACAAAAAGGCCATCGGATTTAAGGCAGAGCTGCAGTCAAAGAAGGAAGAGGATATTTCCAAGCTGCTGCATTCGGTGACTCCCCAGGATCTGATCAAATTCGGTCTGATCCCCGAATTTGTGGGACGTCTGCCGGTGGGCGTTACTCTGGACGGCCTGGACAGAGATGCTATGATAAGGATACTGAAAGAGCCCAAGAACGCTCTTACCAAGCAGTACAAGCGTCTCTTTGAAATGGACGAAGTGGAGCTTGAGTTTGATGATGAAGCCCTTGATGCTATCGCGGATAAGGCTATAGAGAGAAAGATAGGAGCCAGAGGCCTCCGCTCCATACTGGAAAGCACGATGATGGATGTCATGTATGAGATACCTTCGGATGATACTATCGGAAAGGTAAAGATCACAAAGGCAGCCGTTGAAGAAGGCGCAAAGCCGGAGATCACCCATCGTGATAAGACCCCGGAAAAACCGGAGAAGGAGAGCAAGCTGGATAAGCTTTTGGACAGGCGAAAACACGCCTGAGCGTGTATGAGAAAGAAGAAAGATAATAATATAATCAGTACTGCAAACTCAATGCCGGTGATGATCATAAAGGATATGACTCTTTTCCCCGGCATGAGCCTGCAGTTCGATATCGATAAAAAGGCGGCGATCAAGGCAGTTGAGGCCGCCCTTATTTCAGATCAGAAAATCTTCCTGATAAAAGATACCGCTGAAGGTGACGATAAAGAAGAAAAGCTGGCAAACACGGGTACCGTGGCCAGTGTTCAGCAGGTACTTAAGATAGGCAGCGGCAACATACGCGTTCAGCTTATCGGTGAACGCCGAGGTACTATCAGGAATCTTGACCGCGATTCAGCGGCTTATATAACAGCAGATATTGACGTGGTGACGGAGACCGGCACAGATAAACCGGAACACAGGGAGGCTGTCCGCAGGGAGCTGATAGCAGCCCTGGCTGACTATGCTCTTGAACTGGGCGGAATGGATCCCAGATTCCTGATGGGAATGCGCCGTATCAAGGATGTTGGTTTGCTGGCAGACAGGATCAGTGCAAATCTGCCTTTTGAAGATGAGGACAGACAGCGTATCCTGGATACAGCCGATATAGATAAGCGCGGAGCCGAGCTTTTAAAGGCGCTGGCTAAGGAGATGCTTATCGTAAAGCAGCGTAAAGAGATAAGCGAGGAGATCAGCAAGCAGGTAGATTCTCATCAGCGTGAATATATCTTGAGGGAGCAGATGGCCTTCATCCAGAGCGAGCTGGACGAAGACGGGGATGAAGCTTCCGAGACCGAGCAGTACAAGAAAGCGGTAGAGGAGCTTAAGGCGCCTCAGGAAGTAAAGGACAAGCTGGCAAAAGAAATACGCCATATGGAACTCGGCGGTTTTTCCAATCCGGAAAACGCTACCTTAAGGTCCTATATAGAGACGCTTTTGGAACTGCCCTGGGATAAGACTACAGAGGGCTTCGAAAAGCCCATAGATATAAATAACGCCAGGACCATACTGGAGAGGGATCATTACGGACTCAAGGAAGTCAAGGAGCGTGTGCTGGAATACCTGGCGGTACGCAGTCTGACAAAGAAGGGTGAAAGCCCTATACTGTGCCTTGTGGGCCCTCCCGGAACCGGCAAGACTTCGGTGGCGCGTTCCATAGCAGAGGCCACCCAGAGACCTTATGTCCGTATCTGTCTGGGCGGCGTCAGGGATGAAGCAGAGATACGCGGCCACAGAAAGACCTATGTTGGTGCTATGCCCGGGCGTATCACTGCCGGCTTAAAGCAGGCGGGAGTTAAGGATCCGCTGATGCTTCTGGACGAGATCGACAAGATGAGCGCGGATTTCCACGGCGATACGGCTTCGGCTATGCTGGAGGTGCTGGATTCCGAGCAGAATAAGAATTTCCGCGACCATTATGTTGAGCTGCCCATGGACCTTTCGCAGGTGCTGTTCATCGCTACGGCAAATGATGAATCAACGATCCCCAGGCCGCTTCTGGATCGTATGGAGATAATCGAGATCGCGGGCTATACGGCTAATGAGAAATTCCATATAGCGAAAGAACATCTTGTAAAGAAGGTGTTTGAGCGTAACGGTATAGATTCATCCTGCCTCAGGGTCAGCGATTCTGCGATAAAGAAGATAATCGAATGTTACTGCCGTGAGGCCGGAGTAAGAGAGCTGGAGCGTGAACTGGATAAGCTCTGCCGCAAAGCGGCCGTAAAGACTCTGGAAAAGCGCGGAAAGAGGGGCTCAAAGAAAAACAATGGCCCTCTTAAGGTTAACGATCAGAACCTGGAAGAATTCCTTGGAAAGATACGTTTCCCTAAGGAGACACTGAACGGAAAGAACGAAGTGGGCATCGTGCGCGGCCTGGCGTGGACCAGCGTGGGCGGCGACACCCTGCAGATAGAAGTAAACATCATGCCCGGAAAGGGAGAGCTTTCGCTGACCGGACAGCTGGGAGATGTGATGAAGGAATCCGCCTTGGCGGGCTTATCCTACGTCAGATCCGTAGCGCCGGATTATAATGTTTCCCCGAATTATTTCCAGGAGCATGATATACATATCCACATACCGGAGGGCGCTGTGCCCAAGGACGGACCCAGTGCGGGTATCACCATGGCAACGGCTGTGCTTTCTGCGGTTACGGGAAAGAAGGTGCGCAGGGATCTGGCAATGACCGGCGAGATATCCTTACGCGGACGCGTTATGCCTGTAGGCGGCCTGAAGGAGAAGATACTGGCTGCAAAGATGCTGGGCATTAAGACTGTACTGGTACCTTTTGAGAATAAGAGGGATGTGGAAGAGATAGACGCAGAGATCACAGGCGGGCTTGAGATCTTATACATGAAGCATATGGATGAAGTGGTTGAGCAGGCTTTTTACGAAAGAAAGAGGCGTGTGCGATGAAGATCACAAAGGCCGAACTTGAGACTGTCTGCGGCATTACCAGCAAACTGCCGGAAAACCTTCTTCCGGAATTTGCCTTTGCGGGAAAGAGTAATGTGGGGAAGTCTTCGCTGATCAATGCCCTGATGCAGAGAAAGAGCCTTGCCAGGACATCTTCACAGCCCGGAAAGACCCAGACCATAAACTTTTATAATGTCAATAACGCCTTATATCTTGTGGACCTGCCGGGATACGGATACGCGAAGGCGGGAGCTGCGGTATCCGCCAAGTGGGGAAAGATGGTGGAGCGTTATCTCCATGGATCCAAACAGCTTAAAAACGTTTTCCTGCTTATAGACATACGCCATGAGCCTTCGGCGAACGATAAGCAGATGTATGAATGGATACTTGCCCAGGGCTATACGCCGCTGGTGATCGCTACCAAGGCGGACAAGATAAAGCGCAGCCAGCTGGATAAGCAGAAAAAGATAGTGAGGGAAGGCCTTGGAATGCCTAAAGGCGGCACGCTGATAGCTTTTTCTGCGGAAACAAAGCAGGGACGTGACGAGATCTACGAACTTCTGATGCCGGGAAGCGGGGAAGAGACGCCTTGAGAGCCGGATTGGGATAGAAGTTTTGTGCAAAACTTACATACAAGGCTTGAAATAATCCGAAAATAATATATAATATGTTTGTTACTGTATGCAAAAATATAACTATGTGAGGGTATACTTATGGCAATGAGACTGATCACAAGATCTGATTTTGACGGACTTGCGTGTGGAACACTGCTTTTGGAAGCCGGAGTCATCGATCATTGGAAGTTCGTGCATCCCAAGGATCTGCAGGACGGACTTATCGAGATCGACGAGAATGACTGCCTTGCCAACGTTCCTTTCGTTGAAGGCTGCGGATTATGGTTCGATCATCATTCCAGCGAATTTGAAAGAAACGAGCTGGAGGGTAAGTATAAGGGAGAGAGCAGGATAACCCCTTCCTGTGCCCGTATCATTTATGAATATTACGGAGGTGAGGAGAGATTCTCACACTTCAATGATATGATGGCAGCCGTAGATAAGGTGGATTCCGGTAATCTTACCATAGAGGAGATACAGAATCCCGAAGGCTGGATACTTGTGGGACTTCTTATGGATCCCCGTACAGGTCTGGGCCGCTGGCGTAATTTCACCATCCCCAACTACCGCCTGATGGAAGTGCTGATGGAAGCCATCCGCACCATGGATACCAAGGAGATACTGGCACTGCCCGATGTGGTAGAGCGTATCGAAGTTTACCATGAGCAGGCAGCCAAGTTCAAGGAGATGGTAAAGGCTCATACCAGAGTAGAGAACAATGTAATAATCTCTGATCTGCGCGGTGTCGATCCTATTTATTCGGGTAACCGTTTCATGATCTACAGTATGTATCCGGAGCAGAACGTATCTGTATGGATCGTCAGCGGCAAGGGCGGCCAGGGCTGCTCCTGCGCAACAGGATACAGCATACTTAACAGGACCTGCCATATTGATGTTGGGGCGCTGATGCTCAAGTACGGCGGCGGCGGTCACAAAAAGGTAGGTACCTGCCAGTTTACCAACGAGACCATGGATATCAATATCCCTCTGCTGCTGGATGATCTGGTACATTATGACGAGATCTTCCCTGACGGGGTGGTCAACAGCAATAAGAACAAGCCGGTAGGCGTCTTAGTGGTAAGTAATAAAGAATGACATCAACAGCGGAGTCTGGCGCTCCGCTGTTTCTTTGAGGAAAACATGGACATAATAAGATATTCAAGTGATAAGAAGGGGGAGTGGGATGCCTTTGTCAGGGAGGCAAAGAACTCCCTTTTTATGTTTGAACGGAATTTTATGGAGTACCATTCTGATCGTTTTACGGATTGCTCCTTTATGTTTTATGAAGAAGAGAAACTGATGGCGCTGCTGCCGGCGAATATTAAAGAGGATACCCTGTATTCCCACGGCGGGCTGACCTACGGAGGTTTCCTCTTAAAAAACGACGCCAAGCAGCATACCGTGATCGACGCCCTTGCTGCACTCAGGACATACATGGAAGAGAATGCTATAAAGAAGCTCGTCTATAAATGCATCCCCCATGTATATCACCTGCAGCCGGCGGAGGAAGACGAATATGCGCTTTTTGCTGCAGGGGCAAAGCTTACCGCCATGGGTGTATCCACTGCAGTGGATCTAAAGGATCCCATAAAGATGCCTAAAGGGCGCAAGGCACAGATCAGCCGGGCTAAGCGCGAAGGCGTTGTGATCGAGAAAAGGACTGATATCGAAAGCTTCACGAAGTTTATAGGTCTTGAGAATGAGGTGCTGAGCACGCGGCATAATGTGAGGGCGGTGCATACGGCGGATGAGCTGCACCTCTTATACAGCCGGTTTCCGGAGAATATCGCATTATATGCGGCGTTAAAGGACGGCAGTATCATCGCTGGCTGCGTATGCTTTATCTATAAAGAGACTGTGCATGTGCAGTATATGGCGGCGGATGAAGAGGCAAGGCGTATAGGCGCGCTGGATCTGGCGGTTGCTTCAGTGATGGAAGAACACCGCGAAAGCCGTAAATGGCTGGACTTTGGTATTTCCACAGAAGACGGCGGGAAGTACTTAAATGAAGGACTGGTTTCCCAGAAAGAAGGCTTTGGCGGCCGTACCAATGTATACAGGATATGGGAGCTGGATATCTGATGGATATAAGGGCATCGGTGCTTTTTGTACTATATAACAATTTTGATGAGGCAGAACCTACGCTGGCATCCCTGGAGGAACAGAGGGACTGTTCTGATGTGGAGCTTATCATAAGTGATGACTGCTCAAAGGAGTATGACACTTCCGTGCTGGAAGGGCTCAAAGAAAGACTGGGCCGTAACTTCGCTGATGTACGTATCAATGTCAATGAAGAGAACATGGGCTCCGTAGCCCATTTTAATAAGCTTTTTAAGATGGCCCGCGGAGAGTACATAATTTTCTGCAGCCCCGGGGACCGCTTCCCGGATAAAGCAACGATATCGCATATCATCAGGGATTTTAAGGCAAGCGGGGAGCTGATACTTACGGGCAGGCGCCGCGACTGTTACGGGGATCACAGCAAGGTAAGACCGGGGATATTTACAGAGCTTGGGCTTAAGCTGTGCCCGGGTATTCTGCTGAATTATATGGTGCGGAAGCGCAATCTGATAAGTTCCTGCTGCACAGCATACAGTAAAGGACTGTTTGAAAAATACGGCTATCTGGATGAAGATTACCGCCTGCTGGATGATTTTCCTTTTATAGTAAGCCTCCTGCAGCGTGGTGCGAAGTTAGCTTTTACAAAAGAAATATTTTTAGAGCATCAGATGGGGGGCGGTGTATCTACCGGCGACCACATCCACCCCATCATACTAAAGGACCTGGAACTGATGCAGGATAAGCTGCTGGCGAATCCCGAGGGGTTAAGCAAATCCACTGTTAAGCACCTAAAGGTAGCCGTAAATAAAAGGCAATAAAAGGTGCCAGTCACCATGTACAAAAACCTCAAAAACGCCTGGATATACTTCTTCATCCACATGCTTGTGGAGATAGTATGCTTTGCGGCGCTGACCACTACCTATGATCTGGGTGTGATGCAGGCAGCGGTCATCGGCCTTTTGTATGATGTGCTGGCATTCTGCCCGCAGTTCTTATTCGGGATGCTTCATGAACGATACAAGAAACTGGATATGGGCAGCATCGGAACGGTGCTCATGCTGCTGGGACTTATAATACTTGACTACGGGAAGTACGGTATAAGGAGCATATTGGGCATAACGCTCATTGCGCTTGGTAATGCCGTGATACATGTATGCGGCGCAGTCTCCACCGTATCCACCGGCGGCGGCAAGCTCTTTCCCAGCGCTTTATTTGTGGGAGGCGGATCTTTCGGCGTGATCATAGGCCAGACCCTGGGAAGCAGCGGCATGAGCAAATGGTTTCTGATCATACCTGTTGTACTGATAGAAGTACTCATACTGGTGACGAATAAGGAATGGCTTAGCGGTGAGATAAAATATCCGCGCTATAGCATAACGGATAAGAGTGTTTCCGTGGCTGTGATAGTGGCGGTGGCCTTCCTGGTTACCATGACCAGAAGCTATCTGGGATATGCCATCCCCATCAGCTGGAAGAAAGAATTATGGCAGGCTTTTCTATTGTTCTTTGCAATGGGCATAGGAAAAGCAGCGGGCGGATGGCTTGCAGACAGGATAGGGGCCTTAAAGACAGCGCTTATAACAATAATCGGCAGCGTTCCTTTTCTGATATTCGGTGAGGATATTATGGTGGTATCCATAACCGGCGTATTCCTTTTCAGCATGACCATGTCTCTTACTTTTGGAATGCTTCTTTCGGTCATGAATGATAATCCCGGCCTGGCCTTCGGCGTAACAACGACGGCGCTGGCCTTCGGCGTGATACCCAAGTTTTTCGTGAATTTTGACAAGATCATAAATATTATCATAATAGTAGTTGGTTCGCTGATCTGCGCTGTACTGATGTATAAAACGCTCAGGAAAAAGGAGGAAAAGAGTGATGGGGCAGATGCTGTATGATGTTGTAGCTCCCGAAGAGAGAGACACGGTCTATTGGGCATATTCTCATGAGGAGCTTATATTAGCCGGTATACTTTTATTTGTGCTTATCGTGGCCGGGATCCTGATAGCAGTACTTGTAAAAGTGATAAAGAACGGAGAGTGTAAAAAGGAAGAGCCGGAAGCCGATGCATATGCTGCGGCAGCAGATGATCAGATAAAGCCTAAGGAGTGATGGAACTATGCTGATATTATTATCTGAATATATATTACCGATCCTTGGATCGCTGCTTCTTATTGCCGGAATAACGCTGATAGCGGAATTGCCGTTTTTCCTGGGGGCATTCGGCAGAGAGAGATACAGCTTAAAGTATAAGCTGGGGATATTCATACTGATCAATATTATAACATCCATGATCATAATGGTGATCTGGCTGGGGATCAATTTCTTTTTCTATGACGCTTTTGAGGCCTGGATAATGATATTGCTGGGTGTATTGCAGATCGTAGCGGCGCTGGCAGAAGCCTTTGTTTACAGGAAGGCGTTTAAAACAGGAACGGTAAAAACTCTTGTTATAAGTTTTATGGCTAATGCGCTTTCTGCAGCTGCGGTGATGTTTGTTGTTTATCAGTTTGAGTTGTGATGATCATGACTATACCTGTTGTTTTATCAGCGCTTCTGATGACTCTTATACTTGAATTTCCTGTATTTCTTGTGGGATATCGGAAAGAAGAGTTCTCCGTGAAATATAAGATCACGGTATTTGTGCTGATAAATGTGATAACCAACCTGCTGATCAATTCGGCCGGCTTGATCCTCAGGGATTATATATATAGCATAACAGGAAACGGGATGTGGATAGCCGTTCTGATCGCTGAGGAGACTGCGGTAGTTATAGCAG
>CAMVRS010000130.1 GCA_947169935.1 uncultured Lachnospiraceae bacterium | reverse complement strand
GGTTAATACAAGAATAGCTGTTCAGAGTATGCTGATCGTACCTCCGACTATAATTCCGATACTGCCTCCTCCCCAGCTGCCGCCCGTTAAACCTGTTATTCCATGGCCGAATGATATTATAGGCGGCAGAGACTTGCCCGGACACGGGATCGGTGACGGTGAGCTGCCCGGAAACGAACTGGATCCCGGTTATGGAGACATTACTCCCGACAGGCATGACGATAGCGGATTCAGGCGTGTAGAATTTCCGAATAGCAAAGTTCCCCACAGCTCCGCAGACGGATCGGCTGATCAAAACAGATATAGCATAGAGCATGAGACTGTTTATGAACGTGAAGAGACGGTACGCAGTACAGAGAATATAGCAGCGGAAAGAGAGTCTTCGGTATACGAAAGCCATACCCCTGCACCGGCAGCAAGCGAAAGCACCGTTAAGCCGGCGTCAGCGGTATCAGCGAAAAGCGGATCGGCTTCCGCATCTGCAGGATCGGGAACCGATGCATCAAAGGCTGCATCGGGAGCTGCGGCAGCTGCAGCTTCGGCTGATAAGGCAGCATCAGCAGGAAAATCATCATTGCTGAAGAGGCTTCCCAACAAATTGCTTGGCAGCAAAGCATCCAACGTTAATATCAGCAATATGTTAAATCGCTGGAATGCGCCTTTGGGCCAGATACCGATGCCGAAAACTTTTATGTGAAAGGGGTTATAAATGACCAGAGAGCAGGTTCAAATTGATTTTGCACAGGCAAATGCAGCCGTAGCCATTATGGAAGAGGCTGCAGATATCCTGAATATGGCTGACAGATTCCATGAAGAATATCTGGAAATGCAGAGATGCTTCTGGCAGGGAGAATCTGCACAGCGTTTCCATCAGCTTGGCCAGCATGTAGGTGAAAGATGGATCAGCAGACGCGCGCAGCTTTTGGCTATCGCGGCTGCTACAAGAGACGCCGCAAGACGCTGGTACGAAGCGGAAATGCGCGCCATCGAGATCGCAGAGCGCCGTGAACGTGAGAGGGCAGAGCGTGAACGTGCAATGAACGATCTGAATAAGAAAAAGTAAAAAGTACTAATGGCATAAAGCAGAATATCGGATAATTCGGCATTCTGTCAGAAAAGAGTAAAAATTTACAGTGATGGCTGTAAGATATGTATAAATAAAAAACAAACAGGAGGTATCTAAAATGGCAACGATCAGAGTATCGGCAAACGAGCTTAGAGCACGTGCTGAGCAGCTTAGGCAATTGAACCAGAGCTTAAAGGCGAAGGTAGAGGAATTTGAGAATGCTGTACAGGCGCTTGCAGCACAGTGGGAAGGCGAAGCAAAGGATGCATTCTTAGCTGCCGCTAAGCAGGATCTGGAACAGATGTTAAACTTTATACAGTTGATCGAGGCGTTCATTCAGGCACTTCTTGAAATGGCAAGGAAATATGAGGAAGCTGAAAGAAGAAATGCTGAGATAGCGGCAACAAGAAATTATGCCTGATCATTTGGCGGCAGATAACCGATCGTTCAATATAACATAGAAAAGGAGATAAAAAGATGAACGGACAGCTTTTAGTAACCCCCGAAGAAATGGAAAGCACAGCCAATAACCTTGAAGGCGTACAGGGCCAGGTTGATAATATCACCCAGCAGATGCTGGAAGAAGCAAGAAACTTAACTTCCGTATGGGAAGGTGACGCAGCTACCGCATATGTAAACAAGTTCAATACTCTTGAAGATGATATGCAGAAGATGCGCAATATGTTAAGAGAGCATGTTGGTGATCTTCGCGAGATGGCAGGTCTTTACAGACGCGCTGAGGAGGCTAATTCGGCCCAGGCACAGGCACTGCCGGCTGATGCAATTTCATAATAGAACTATAATTGTTGTATCAATATATAAAAACAAATTAAACAGGAGGTATCCAAAATGGCAACAATCAGAGTATCTGCTAATGAGCTTAAGGCACGCGCTGAGCAGCTTAATGAGATGAACCAGAGCTTAAAGGCAAAGGTAGAAGAATTTGAGAGTGCTGTTCAGGCACTTGCAGGACAGTGGGAAGGCGAAGCTAAAGAGGCATTCTTAGCTGCCGCAAAGCAGGATCTGGAGCAGATGTTAAACTTTATACAGGTTATCCAGGAATTCTATCAGAAGCTGCTCTATATGGCTCAGAACTACGAAGCTACAGAGCGTAAGAATCTTGAGATCGCTACTACCAGATCATATGGCTGATCTGATCCCGGCAGACAGAGTAAATAATGTAGAAAATATAAAAAAGAAAAGGAGATAAAAAAATGGACGGACAGCTTTTGGTAACACCCGAAGAGATGGAAAGCACAGCCAATAACCTCGAAGGCGTACAGGGCCAGGTTGATAATATCACCCAGCAGATGCTGGAAGAAGCAAGAAACTTAACTTCCGTATGGGAAGGTGACGCAGCTACCGCATATGTAAACAAGTTCAATACTCTTGAAGATGATATGCAGAAGATGCGCAATATGTTAAGAGAGCATGTTGATGATCTTCGTGAGATGGCCGGGCTTTACAGACAGGCTGAGGAACTTAATGAGTCTGAAGCGCAGTCACTGCCTGCAGATGCTATAAGCTAAGAAAAATATAACGAGACTTTACCTGCGGTATTTCCGTACAGATATTCCGCAGGTATTTTTATACAAAAAAGGATCAAACAAATATACCGGGAGGAAAAAATATGGGAACTATAAGAGTTACTGCTGCTGAGTTAAGAAACCGGGCAGAAAATCTTAATGGGATGAATCAGAATCTGAAGGTTACTATAGAGGAATTTCAGAAATCTGTTATTGAGCTGGATGGTATTTGGGAAGGCGATGCATACGATGCATTCCGTGATAGAGCAATGATAGATAGGGAACGGATGGAACAATTCATTGACGCGATTGATGAATTCTATAAAAAGTTACTTATCATGGCACGAAAATATGAGATTACCGAACGCAGGAATGCTGAAATTGCCGGCAAAGGTACACACTGATGATCATTATATGGATATAGTTTGGTTGTATTATAATCAAAAAACGGAAAAGGAGACTGAATAATGGGTTCGATGAGAATAGTAGTAGGTACCGATCAAATATTAGTAGCAGTTAATAGAATAGAAGAATCAATGGAAGTGGCTGATAAACTTACACAGCAGATGCTTGAAGAGGTAAGGGACCTTGCATCTATCTGGGAGGGCGATGCGGCCAGTGCATACATAAGTAAATTCAATATGGAAGAAGATGATATCAATAAGATGATCAGCATTTTCAGAGAGGATATGGACATCCTTCGCCGGATGGCAGACTTATACGTACAGGCAGAGAATGATAATCAAGCTGAGATTCAGGCATTAAAAGATTGTGTTCTTGAATAGGATTTAATATCTGTGTTTTACGGCATTTTCGAAAGAAAATGCCGTTTTTTTAATTCTACCAAATCTTGTATAAGGACACTGTTTTGTGATAAGATATAGAGGATTATGTTAAAGGGCTGTGCCCTCAGATCTTACGAAGGAATGACAGGAGACGATCATGGCTGATAATAAGAAATTTGACGGGATCAGGCTGGGCAGGTTTAAACTGAGCTTTAATTCGCCTGTGATATTAAGCTTTGCGATACTAAGCCTGGGAGCGCTGCTCCTTAGCTACATATCTTTCGGTGCCATAAGGGACTGGCTGTTCATGTCGTATCATTCATCGCTTTTGAATCCGCTGACATATTTAAGGTTTTTTACCCATGTGCTGGGGCACAGCGGCTGGGATCATTTTATCGGTAATATGGCTTACCTGCTGCTTTTGGGACCTATGCTTGAGGAAAAATACAGTTCGAAGAAGGTGCTTATCGTTATACTGGTAACGGCCTTTGTGACTGCGATAATCAATTATATACTCTTTCCCCAGATTGCTATCTGCGGAGCCAGCGGTGTGGTTTTTGCAATGATACTTATGACTTCTTTTACCAGCTTTAAGGAAGGTGAGATACCCTTAACCTTTATACTGGTAGCTATAATCTATCTGGGCAAGGAGATATTCGACGGCATATTCATACAGGATGATATCTCGAATCTTTCACACATACTGGGCGGCGTGGTAGGCGGCGCCTTCGGATACATACTGAACATTAAAAGGAAAAGCAATTGAAGCTGAACGAAGATTTTGATGATGAATATGATGATCCGCTGACTTTTAACAGCGGACATAAAAGTGCGATGGGTACTGCGGCTGTTGTTGCAGTGCTGTTTATACTGCTTGCCGTAGCCATAGTTGTGATGGCAAACCAGTCGGCAAAGACTCCCGGCAGGAACGGTGCATCAGGCGCCAAAGCAACACCCGGGGCAGCGGCGGACTGGAATCCCGATCCCAACGCTACTTCGCTTATAAGCGGCAAGACGGGCACGGCCTCCGATCTGGATTTCTGGGATGCCTATCCCACCAAAGGTCAGCCTACGCTTGCGCCTTCTTCCAATCAGGCGCCTTCGCCTACGCCCTGGGGAGGCTCTGCCGAAGAGGATGAAACGGAGGAAGAGAAACCATCTGTTTCCGAAGACGGGCTGCATACCCGTATAATTAATGAAGACGGAACGGAAGAATGGGTGGAGCTGAATCCCTACTTAAGCAGGAACAGCTACCAGGCCTCCGGTTTTGTATATCAGAAGCCATTCATGAGCTATTATGAGAATAATACCAAAAAGGGCTTTGTGGGAGTTGACATCTCCAAGGAAGAAGGAGATGTAGACTTTGTTGCGCTTAAAAACGCAGGCGTGGATTTTGTCATGCTGAGACTGGGGCAGCGCGGTTATACCACAGGGGATCTGAGCATGGATGAAAGATTTGTGGAGAATTATAACAAGGCGCGTGAAGCAGGCCTTGATGTGGGCATGTATTTTGTTACTGCTGCCGTGAATATCGATGAAGCGAAGGAAGAGGCGGATTTCTGCATACAGGTACTTACGGAATATGATATGAGGCTTAATTATCCGCTGGCTCTTTCTACGGAAAAACTGGGCAGCGGCAAGGCAAGGATGGATGAGCTGGAAAAGATGCCCAGGACCAACAACGCCATCACTTTTATGAAGGCCATTGAGAACTCCGGGATCTTCTCCATGCTCTACGGCGATAAGACCACTCTTATCAAAAAGTACAGTCTGGGTTCCATGATAGGTTATGATGTGTGGTATTCGGGGGATGAAGATATCCCGGATTACCCTTATCAGTATGTAATGTGGCAGTATGATAAGGGGGCGAAGATAGACGGCATCCAGGGCGGTGCGCATCTTAATATTTGCTTTTTGGATTATACGATCAGGTAAGATCTGAGCGAAGCGAAGGATCTTTTAAAATAAAAATTTTTATAGGAGAGAAAAAGTTATGAAAAGAAAGCTGCAAAGGATCTTAAGCTGGATCCTTACACTGACGATGCTTGTCGGAACCTTCCAGACCGGTGCGCTTCCGGTCCTTGCCGAAGGCGAAGATGATGTGATCGAAGAGGTTCCGGACGAAGGAGAACCGGCTGATGGCGATGTGGATATCCATCTTCTGGAGCCTAATCCAACTGGTTCATTAGCAGGCCAAACATTCCAATTTGGACCTTCACATATCGGAGGAACGTTTAGCGACTATATATTTGAAGCGAGCGTCAGCGGTAATGAGAACGCTACCGTGACCTGGAAGCTGTTGAATGCCGACAATAACGAAGCCGCGACCGAACTCTATGGTCTGACTGCCGCTGTTGTGGACAACGCCCCCAATAAGTTCAAGATCTCGGGCAGCTTCGACCGTTATATGCAGAAGGGTATAAATGATTTTGTACTGGTGGCAACCAGCTCTGAAGATACGAGCAGGAAGGCAGAGGTGATTCTTGATTTTTATACAGCAAATGCCGTATCTCTGAATGAGGTTGCCAATCATGCATCAGATTGCAATACAGAAACCTTCTGCAGCATGAGGGCCGTGAAGATGGGTTATACGGTTGATGAAAACGTGAGGGCATCCGCTACGAATATAAAGCCCCACAAGCTGACCCTTACAAACAGCAGCCAATATGCGGATCTGGATGATCTGAGATTTGAAGTGAGAAATGATGATGAAACGACGGATCCCTATTTTACCGTTACCGGAACGTCAGCGACTCTGGCGAAGCAGGCATCGATGGAGATCGCCGTGGCTCCCGTGACCGGCCTTTCGGCAAACGGAACAAGTGCCAAGACCTATGCCAGTACACTTTATATAAAATCCAGGAAATTTGATATGGATCTTCCGATCGCTCTGAGCATCGCTGTTATCGATGATATCGCAGCAACGGTTAAGCAGGGTGAGAAGTACGTGAATTTGAATATAAATACAACCAACCATGATGGCAGCACGAAAGCTGACGCATGGACGGCAGAGCTTGCCCCTGTGAAGGCCGGCAAGGAGATCGATGATATCGTGCTTACGGCTGAAGGTTCAGGGGAGAACCTGTGCTGGGTCGAAGACAGCATCAGCCTTGACATAGAAGGTCTTACGGTTTCCGGTCAGGGCACCTCCACCCTTACCATCAGCGGAGCACCGGCTGTGGTGAGCACCAATATCGCAAGCTTTGACATTTTTGCTAAGGCCGGGGATGCGGCGCAGAGTGAGCGCTGGGTAAAGCTTAGTTTAGAAGTGGAGAATCCCGAGCTGGAGTTTGGCTGGGGCGGGAAGAAACTCAATGCAGGCAAAGCCGGTATTTATTTTGCGGCAAATACCGGTTTTGATCCGGATAGCGTTAAGCAGACCATTACCATTACCAATAAAACAAGTGAAGTGATTTCTGTGAACGCAGCGTTTAAGGATGGTGCGGAGAAGGAAGGCTGGACGAACTCTGCCGGTAATTTTACCGCTGTGAATACGGATATCAACGTTCCTGCTAACGATACGGCTGCTCTGACGATCAGGCCTGCAGTTGTTAACAGCACAGAAGGAAAGTATAAGAGTACCCTGACCCTGACTCCCGCAAATATCGAGGGAGCAGCAGTGGATATTGACATATACTTTGAAGTATCAAACGGTCTCCTGATCACGAACCCCGGAAGAGAGGGCGCAAGGGTTGAAGCTTTCGTGGGTGAAGCGTTCAGTTATACTTTTGGTGCAAAAGCAGCAACCGGAGAAGCCAGTGCCATCACCTGGAGTATTTCTGAGAACGGCGCAGACGGTGCGGTAAGCGAAGCAGAACTGAAAGATACTTACGGGCTTGAGCTTGATCCGGGTACCGGTAAACTTCATGGTACTCCTAAGACTGCCAATGCAAACGGCGTAGTGATAGCAGTAAGCGCTAATCAGGGAGAATATGCGGTTTCCACCAATATCGTACTGGTGATCAAGGGCGGCAACACCATCACGGTGAAGGATGCTGCCGGAGAAGAGCTCAGCGCTACAAAGGGTATCACCCTCGAGAGCATCACGACCAATACGGGAGTGGGCAAGGGCGTGAGTGCAAACATTATTGTGAGCAACAAGACTGCTACAGATTTAGGAACTATCAAAGTTAGCTTTGAAAGCGAAGCTTTAATAGACAGATACGGACGCATAGAATACAGATCCATAGCCTACAGATATGCGTCCGAAGACAAGATGAAGGCCGGCATGGCTCCTGCGGAAATTGCTGAAAAGAATGCAGAAGATATTTTTGAAATCACAATAGACAGCTTTAAGCTTGACGGGGGAGCAAGTGCTGCCTTTTATGTATATCCGAAAGGCTCCGGCGGAACTGCAACTCCCGGCTGGTATAAGGCTACTGTAGTGGTAAGCGGTAACTCTGTCGCAACGTATAAGTTCCCTCTGGTCGTGGAAGTTAAGCCTGCTCCCGTGATCAATAACCTACCCGGTATACCTAATGTTACAAATCCCCCTCTTGATATCGTGGGATCCGGCGTTAAGGTCGGTACCCCTTTAAACGATGGCGCCGGTGTGGCTCTGTCCGCATGGGTTTCGGATCTGAATGAGCCCTATACAAAAAAACCTGAGCTTAAGAACGGCTTCTGGGAGCTGCTCGCGGGTGAGAAGGAAAGAGAAGATGCTTTGGATTATAAGTATGAAGTACCTGCAGGCATCTCTATCTCCGCAAACGGTACCATTATCGGTACGCCTGCCAGCGCCGGTACATACAAGGTGGTCTCAAAGGTGACGGATCCTGCCACCGGTCTGAGCGGTACCATGAAGATCAAAATCTTCGTTGATTATATGGGGACTTCGCTTACTGCGAACCCTGCATTCATGACGCTTGATGGCATGGATGCGACTATATTTAACGGTAATATCGCAGGTACTCCAGATGCTGATCTTGCAACGAACAAAGTTGAATATTCGATCAGCAACAATAATACAGCAGGAACTTTGAGAGGCGTTAATGTAACCCTGCGGGATTATGATGATCAGAACTTCAGGGGGAGCGCAGCTCACTTTGTGGTGAACGGCGGAACGGACCTTACGATAGCTCCGAAGACCAGCGTGCACTTCAGTATAGGTGTGACCAATGCAGAACGCGGAAGCTACAAGGCTATCGTGACCGTGGATGCGGATCCCGGGCAGATCGAGCCGCAAACATTTATTGTAGCATGGACGGTAGCGGACAAGCTGACCATCAAGCCCCCTGCTCCTTCGGAGCTGCAGGCAACGGTAGGTATTGGCTACAAGCTGTCCCTGAGCACCAACGTGGTCTCCTTCAATGAGATAACAGGAAACGGTGATCATGCTTATATCTATAGCCGGGGTGTTTCGAATAACGGGACCACTACACCCGGTATTCAGTGGGAAGTGGCAGATGATGCTACGAGAGAGCTCCTTGAGAAAGCCGGTCTGGAAGGACCTAATGCGGCCGGTGAGGTGACGGCGAAGAGGATTAATAATACAAGTTACCCCAGAAATCTATATGATTTGAAATCCGGAACCTACACCCTGAGCTTCAACGCCATTGCGGGAGGCTATGAAGACAAAACCGGTTGTGACTATGGTAAAACGATGCCCGCACAGACCGAAAAGATCACGGTGCAGCTGACTATCCGTAAGAATTCTACCTCTATGAATGTGACCCATATTAATACCAGCATCAAGGATTCAAACTATGCCGGTGCGACTTCGGTTCCTGCAGCGCCGTCAGCAGACAATCCGGTCAAAGCTGTCGTCTTCGCTCCCCAGGCAGAGGGATATGCAGACGGTTTGGAATCACAGACCAAAGAGAGGGTCGGTATTTTTGTCCATAACGGTTCCGGGCAGAGACTGGTTGTTTCCTTGAACAGTGCAACCACGGATTTTGTGGTTCTGAACGGAGACAGTTTTGAAATCAATGCCGACTACAATAAAGAGTTTACGATAACCCCGAAGGCAGGTCTGACTGCCGGTACCTACAACGGCAAGGTAGTATTTAGTGGCCCCGAGATAGAGGATATTGAGATACCTCTGACTTTTGTGGTATCAGCGAGGAAATACGGCATCGCCGTAAGTGACAACAGCGGAAGGGCTGTGACCGAAGCGGGTGTGGACCTGACCGAAAGAGCGGTAGGTGCTGATATAAATGTTTTGAATGACGGTGATATAATTAATGTTATCAATACCGGTAATTTAAAGACAGATGTCAGGGTTGAGGAAGCCAAGGATGCTGCCGGAACTGCCTTCGGTGAGGGTGAGACCGGAAAGAAGCTTGTTCTTTCTGCCAATATTGTCAGTCTTAATATTGCACCGGGAAGGACCAAATCTTTCCGTGTGGCGGTAGCTTCTACCGAAACGGTATCCGCAGGGTCTGCTTACCTGAATCTGATCTATACAAAGGATGGCGAGGAAACCGGCAGGGAGACCATCAAGGTAAATTATGTAGTATACGGTAACGATCTGGAAAACATGTTGGTTACCCCCGAAGACGAAACAGTTTCACTAAACGGCACTGCAGTAGTATCCGAGAACTATACAACTGACTATACCAAGGTATTTACTATAACAAACAATTCTGAAGGAAGTGATGGGACTGAGGCGTTATATGATGTGACTGTCTCCCTGAACAACCTGCAGTTCTCATCGAGTGTGGTAGAACCTTCTTTCACAGCTATACCTGTAGGTGCAGAAGATTTTGATAAATACTTCAAGCTGACTGTTCCTGCCGGAGCTGTTAAGATAGGCGGCGTTGAAGGTGCGGACTATACCGGCTGGATGGTCAGGAAGATTGCTGAAGGCGCGGATCTGATGGTTCAGGCTGCACCCGCAAGCGGACTGGCTCAGGGTGTCTACAAGGCTACCCTGTCCTTCAATGCGGCCAACCTGTGTAACCCCATCACCCGTGATATCACCTTCACGGTTACAAATACCGATCCCAGGTTTTCATTTAGCGTGACAGACCTTGAGGAAACGACGATCAGGTTTAACAGCTATGCAGAACGTCTGCTCTTTACGTTGAGAACTATGATCGAAATGGAAGAAAATGAACCTGGTGTTACCAGAGCTGCTTCTGATAACGAGGTATATTACATCAATTTTGATGGAGCTATGCCGGAAGGCGGGACAGAAGATATCATGGATCAGGATATCACCGGCTGGGATCTCAAAGTTAAATATGATGCCGGTTCCGGTATCACTACGGTTTCCCAGAGCTCCGCTTTCGGAGTGAGCACGGATTCCGTGAACATTAAGATCGAACCAACTGATCCTGTTTATGAGGCTGTTAAAGATGGCAGCGGTTTCGAAGACATTACTATCAAGTTCTTTAATAAAGTAACCTTTGACGGAAACTTTAATGCGGATGCGCTGGGTCGCGAGCCCGGAGCAGGTGATGGCTTTGTGATCACCGGTACTGACGGAAGCATCAGCCTGACGCAGGAAAACCAGTTTGTAACGGTTCCCACCGGCAAGCAGCTGGGGGATGCTGATAAAGCCATACCCACAGTGTGTGCGGACGGTCTGTTATTTATGGGCTGGACAGATGCAGCTACCCTGGATACCGTAGACGAAACAACCGTGATCAAGAAGCCTGTCTCTGTAAGTGCTTCCTGGTTGAAACACACGCACAGTTATCATGCAGGTGTAAACGGAAATGTTACGGGTAAAGTAGAGTGGTCATGGAAGGGATCTGAGGGAGATAACTTCAGCGGAACGACCGTAACTCTGTACTGTAATGATCAGGAGTGCCCGGACATCGCCGGATCAAAAAAGGAATTAGTGCCTACTGTCTTTATGGTTAGACAGGCTGCAAGCTGCGAAAAGGGTGAGCGCGTAAGCTATCAGGCATCCGTTACCTACGGCGGCGCCACCTACACAGACAGCAGGGATATGGGCGAAGGTGCGCCTCTGGGACATCAGTGGAAGTTTGATACCGCAAGCGAAAACGTGATCTGGACCGAGACTGAAGACGGCGGATACACGGCATCCATTTGGAAGACCTGTGAGAACGGGAGCCATAATACAGTTTATGACGGCCGCGTAAAGATTGCCGTAAGCGTAGATGCAACTGTAAGCCATAATGAAGCCAAGTGTGGTGAAACTGCAATTTATTACTATACTGCAACCTTCGACAGCACGGTCGATACCGCCATCAGGGAGGCATTCAGCTTCACGAAGGTTGTAGAGGGCAAGACCCTAATGCACGAGTGGAAGGTTGTGAGCGTTGAGAGCAACGGTTCTTTCGAGAAAGCTCCTACAAGCGCATCCATCAACATCGTGTGCGCGAAAGATGCAGCACATACAGATAAGATCACAGCTACAACCATCACTCTGTTAAGCGAGAGCGAGACCCAGAAGACTTACAAGTACAGCGGTACGGCAAGTGACAACCAGGCCATCGAGGCTGAGGAAGTATTCATGAGCCACACGGAGCATGAGTGGGATGTGAAATTCAATTGGGAAAGTATATCTACAAACAAATCACAAACCAAAGTTACTGCAGAAGCTACATGCAAGAAGGGCGGCGAGAAGAAG
>CAMVRS010000129.1 GCA_947169935.1 uncultured Lachnospiraceae bacterium | reverse complement strand
TTTCGGAAACAACCTGTACAAGCTTCATATACAGTTTGGCATATACCGCTTAACCAACAGGCGGGAGGATATCTCCATTATGGCTGACCGGGCCAAGATGGCGCTTCGCTCCATAACGGGCGATCATCCTGTCAGTTTTGCGGAATATAACAATGAGCTTATGCTCAATACCCTTTATGAGAGCGAAGTGGTCAACAGCTTTGCGGAAGCACTGCGCACAGACCAGCTTCATATATATCTTCAGTCCCAAAACGACCGGTTTGGCAAGGTCTTTGCTGCAGAAGCACTGGCCCGTTGGATACATCCCGATCAGGGCGTGATCCCGCCTGATAAATTCATAGGCGTGCTGGAACGCGCTAATATGATCCATGAGCTGGACCAGTACATCTGGGAAAAAGCTGTACGCCAGCTGAATGACTGGAAGGGTACCGACAGGGAAGGCATACGTCTTTCTGTTAATATCTCGCCCAAAGATATGACGCATCTCGATCTGGTGGGTATCTTTACGGGGCTTTTAAAGAAGTATGATGTAGTGCCCAGCAAGCTTAATCTGGAGATAACAGAGACCAATCTGATGGCAGATCCGGAGCGCTGCATATATCTTGTATCGGAATTGCAGAAAGCCGGCTTTGCCGTTGAGATAGATGACTTTGGCAGCGGATATTCCTCACTGAATCTGTTAAAGGATGTTCACGCCAATATCCTAAAGATAGACAGGGGCTTTCTGGCCCGTACCGAGCATGAGAACAGATCAAAGATCATCCTTGCCCATATAATCAGTATGGCCAAGGATCTTAACATGGGCATAATCACCGAAGGCGTTGAGACCCAGGATCAGCTTGACCTGCTGCATTCCCTTGGCTGTGACATGTTCCAGGGATTCTATTTTTCCAAACCGATTCCGGTTAATGATTTCGAAAAGAAGTACTTTTGATTTAATGTCTATACGCATATACTGGTGGTATACCATGGAATGGTTGACAAAATGTAGTGCTAATCTGTATAATATCAAGGATTGTGCAGAGTATTCTGCGCGTTTATGTATTAATAATTCGGAAAAGAGGTTTACGTAAAATGGCTGTTTCGTACAATCATCGTGAGATCGAGGAAAAATGGAGAAAGCAGTGGGAAGAACATCCCATTAATGTTAATGACGGGAAGAAGCCTAAGTATTACTGTCTGGATATGTTCCCTTATCCTTCGGGATCGGGCCTGCATGTAGGACACTGGAGAGGCTATGTTATCTCTGATGTATGGAGCAGATACAAGCTGCTTAACGGCTATTATCTTATACATCCCATGGGCTGGGATGCTTTCGGTCTGCCTGCCGAGAACTACGCTATAAAGAACGGTGTGCACCCCCGTGTATCCACCGCTTCAAATGTGGCAAATATCAAGAGGCAGATTGGCCAGATAGCAGCAATATACGACTGGGATATGGAAGTAAATACCACCGATCCCGACTTTTATAAGTGGACCCAGTGGATCTTTGTTCAGATGTTCAAGAAAGGCCTTGCTTATGAGAAGGAGATGCCTATCAACTGGTGTCCTTCCTGCAAGACCGGTCTGGCTAACGAAGAAGTAGTGGACGGCAAGTGCGAGCGCTGCCATACCGAAGTTACCAAGAAGAACTTAAAGCAGTGGATGCTTAAGATAACCGCTTATGCAGACAGACTGCTTGATGACCTTGATAAGCTTGACTGGCCTGAAAAGGTTAAGAAGATGCAGACCGAGTGGATCGGAAGATCCTACGGTGCAGAGGTCGATTTTGCAATAGACGGTCGTGATGAAAAGATCACCGTTTATACCACCAGACCTGATACCCTTTACGGAGCAACCTTTATGGTTCTGGCTCCCGAGCATAAGCTTGCGGCTTCCCTGGCTACAGCCGAGACAAAGTCTGCTGTTGATGATTATATCTACAGGGCGTCTACCAGATCAAATGTAGATCGTATGCAGGATAAGGAGAAGACCGGCGTGTTCACCGGCTCTTATGCGATCAATCCTCTTAACGGCGCAAAGGTACCCATCTGGATTTCCGATTATGTACTGGCTGATTACGGTACCGGAGCCATAATGTGCGTGCCTGCTCATGATGACCGCGACTTTGCTTTTGCAAAGAAATTTGATCTGCCCATAATACAGGTTATCGCAAAAGACGGCGTAGAGATCAAGGATATGCAGGAAGCCTATACCGAAGCTGCCGGAACCATGATCAATTCAGGTGACTGGAACGGTATGGAATCCGCTGTTCTTAAGAAAGAAGCGCCCATGATGATAGAGAAAGCGGGAATGGGCCGTAAGACCACCAATTTCAAGCTTCGTGACTGGGTATTCTCACGCCAGCGTTACTGGGGCGAGCCTATCCCTATCGTTCACTGCCCCGATTGCGGATGCGTTCCCGTACCTGAGGATCAGCTTCCCCTTCTTCTTCCCGAAGTAGAGAAGTATGAGCCTACCGGAACCGGCGAATCACCTCTGGCAGCTATCGATGAGTGGGTAAATACCACCTGCCCCAAGTGCGGAAAGCCCGCTAAGAGAGAGACCAATACCATGCCCCAGTGGGCAGGTTCCTCCTGGTACTTCCTGCGTTATGTTGATAATAAGAATAAGGAGAAGCTTGTTGACCGTGAGAAGGCTGACAAGTATCTGCCTGTTGATATGTATGTGGGCGGCGTTGAGCACGCCGTGCTGCACCTGCTTTATTCACGTTTCTACACCAAGTTCCTTAAGGATATAGGTGTGCTTGACTTTGATGAGCCTTTCACCAGACTCTTCAACCAGGGCATGATCCTTAAGAAGGCTGCAGATACCGAAAAATGGGGCGATAAGCCTGTAAAGATGAGCAAGAGCCAGGGCAATGTTGTAAGCCCCGATGAGCTGGTTATGGACTACGGCTGCGATTCACTCCGTATGTACGAGCTCTTCGTTGGTCCTCCCGAGCTGGACAGCGAATGGGATCCCAGAGGTATCGACGGCGTTTACCGCTTCCTTACCAGATTCTGGAACATGGTACAGGACAATAAGGATAAGAATGCTGCAGAGACCGCAGAGCTTTTGAGACTGCGCAACTGCCTGATCAGGGATATAGACCAGAGACTTAACGCCTTCAGTTTAAATACCGTTATCTCCGGTTTTATGGAGTATAACAACAAGTTCATCGAACTCACCAAGACCACAGGCGTTGACAAGAAGACCCTGGAGACCGCAGTTATACTGCTTTCGCCTTTTGCGCCTCATCTCTGCGAAGAGCTTTGGGAGCAGCTGGGACACAGTGAGAGCGTATTCACCCAGACCTGGCCTGTAGCCGACCTTTCAAAGACCGTGCAGAACGAGGTTGAGATTGCAGTACAGATCAGCGGCAGGGTAAAGACCACCATCAAGATCGATAAGGATGCAGACAAAGACAGCATTATAGCAGCGGCTAAAGAAGCGCTGGGCAACAAATTAAACGGCACCATAGTAAAAGAGATCTATGTGCCCGGAAGGATCGTGAACATAGTCGTTAAGCCGTGATGAGCGACAAAAAAAGCAATATAAAAGAAAATGATGCTGCAAAGGCCGCGGAAAAGGAAGCAGAAAGACCCAAACGCCTTGAAGACTATGATCCGGAGATGCAGAAACGGATCATAGCCGAGATGGAAAGGTCGGAGAGGAACAGAAAGCTACTTATCCTGGCCTTTGTTCTCTTGATGATAGGCGGATTCGGCGCTTACGGCCTTTATTATGTGAATGCAAATAAGGGGGATGACCGCGGGGGCGAGCTTTCCAATCTGGTCGGCAATGACGTACTGGCAAATATACCTTCTAACAAGGGTGATGAAGGCTTTTATACCGCCACGATAGTCGATGAAAGCGGCAATGCCCAGCAGTTAGAGGTCCTTGAAGAGTATAAAACTTTATATTATTTGAACAAAGACCTAATCGGATGGCTTAAAATTGACGATACAAATATTGATGGACCCGTCATGCAGGCAGCTGATAACGAGTATTACCTGTCCCATGACTTTGATAAGAAGGATGACAGAGCGGGAACGCTTTTCCTTGACTGTAAATGCGATGCCGCCCGTGGGAGTGATAATTTTATCATATACGGTCATCACCTGCAGAGCGGAAGGATGTTTTCCAAGCTGTCGGAGTATGAATCGGAGAGTTATTATGAGAGACACCCGATCATACAGTTTGATACCATTTATGAGAAAGGCACATATCAGGTGATGTATGCCTTTCGTTCGCGCGTTTACGACGCAGACGAAGTAGTGTTTAAATACTATCAGTTTATTAACGCCCAATCCGCCGAGGAATTCAGCTCATATATGAATGAGATGAGCAGGCTTTCCTACTATGATACCGGCGTGACGGCTTATTACGGAGACCGGCTGCTGACATTATCGACCTGCGATTATAATGAGGAGAACGGCAGGTTCGTGGTGGTAGCCAAGAAGATCCGATGAGAGAAAGGAGTTATCCGATGGCTGATAACAGGAGCAGAAAGAAGAGCAGTCATAAAGCAGCTGAAAAGAAATCTGTAAATCCGGGGATGAAGAAGATCATCAGAAGGAGTATTGCAGGTGTCTGCCTTGCCAGCGCCGTGATAATAGCTTCCCTGCCTGCCGACAGGTCGGGTAAGGCCTAGGCTTCCATAACCAATGAGCAGAAGGATGTCTTTGCAGCCATCAACCAGCTCAACGGTGTAGCCGGCAAGGGCGTATATTACGACAATACCAGCAAGATTGCAAACGCCAACAGCGGTCTGAATTATGATGACGATCTTAAGTATGCGCCGGCTGTACAGAAGGATGCGGCAGCTCCCGATCTTGATCTGGCGATCCCTCACAGCGGATCCACTTATCCCACCAAGAGTTCCTATACCGTAGCCAACAATTCGCTACGTTATATGTTTGATTTCTATGAGACAGATACTTCCGGCAGTTCTTCGGAGAAGACCGGCATCATCTGTTCTTATAACCACGATCTGGGTGATTCGAACGTTTATATAGCAAGTTCCATCTGCGCGGGTTTCGATTTCTATACCGATACATTTTATGATGATTTCATCGATAAGAACTTCAACCAGTATAAATTCGTTGTTTTCAACCCTTACGGGGATGCTTACCTCATAGATAAGAGTAATGATAATCCCGAATCGGCAATAACGGATACCACAACCTCCCCTGCAGCTACCAACAGCAGACACCGCGTAGCGAAAGAGGAGATGGAAGTTGTATTCCAGGCCTATAAAACATATCAGGAAAGATTCGAGCAGTTCCTTGCGGACAATATGATCCCCAATAAGGATGGCACGGGCTATGTAAAGACCTACGACGAGCTGATGGATCTGGGCGGTTATGATGAATGGAAATGCCATGCATTTACCCGTGCCCAGGATGGCAATGCAGATAAAGCGTTCTGTTACTGGCATGGGCCTTTGAACTCGGCTGTCAAGACCGAAAAGAGCATGCTGGGCTTAAGTTATGCTGACGTAGGTTATCTGACCCAGGATAAGATCGATTCCCTTAAATCCCCCCATTCTGAGGATAACAATAAGATCAATAAGCGCATCTTTATCCTTACCGACCAGAATGCCGAGGCAGCAAGACAGGCCGACTGGCGCGACCACATGGATGATGCGGGCCGCATCTTTGCAGAGACCGCAAAGATCAAAGGTGTTGGTGAAGAAGCTTTCAAAGGTGATACCTTTATCCAGAACATCACTCTCGGAAAGGGCATCACTTATATAGGCGATAAGGCGTTTGAAGATTCCTCTGCCCTTGTTTCCGTTACCATGGAAGAAGTTTCCTATATAGGCGACAGGGTATTTTACGGCTGTAACAGATTCCAGACGGTTAAATTCTATGACAACTTAAAGGTTATAGGCAATGAGGCTTTCGGCAACTGCCAGACCCTTGGATCCATAGAGATACCCAATATGGTGCAGGAGATCGGCTTCGGTGCCTTTTATAACTGCGCCGCAATGGGCAGTGTTAAGATCACCAACAGCGTTGTCTGTAAGCTGGGTGATTATGCGTTCTATAACACAAAGAGCTTAAATACTGTTGATTTTTCGGGAGCTTCCAACGCCGTTTCCTTTGGCAAGGCCTGCTTTGCCATGCAGGATGCCGGCGGTGAGAGTCTTGTCTCTTTCACCTTCCCCAAATGGATAGAGAATCTTAAGACGCCTGTTTACGGCGCGGATATCGATCTTTTTGAATCGACGGATCAGATAAAGGGCGCAGCTGCAGAAGCTACCATACCCGAAAATATCGATACCAGCTCCGCGGCAGACATGGAGAGCCTCCGTACCAAGTGCCTCTATGAATCCAGAATAGGAGATTACCTCTTTGCAAACCGTACGGGCCTGCTGGAAGTCAATCTGGATGTTATGGGTATAGCCGATAACGAGAGACTTCCCATGAACACCTTCATGGGCTGCACCAAGCTTACCAAGCTGAATATACAGAGCGATCCCGCAAGAAGAGAATCCAAGCTTGGCTTTGATGCCAATATATTCAGGGATGTCACTGCACAGAACATCTGTGTATACGGCCCCAAGAATGTTGAGAGAGGATATACCAAACCCGATCCCAGCACAGAGAATAAATCCGATTACGCAAAGCCCCGTATGTGTACCTGGGCAACTTATTCGGAAGCATCTGATTATGTTCCTTACTGCTATACCGATAATGACGGCGATCATTACGAAGTGGGCGAGCAGACTTCTGACGGCGCTTTCCTCTTTGATCTGAAGCTCAGGGATGATACCTCGGCTTCTATAAAGAGCTGTACCTATCTTGGCGATCTTACGTCTTCCGGAAAAACTTTCGGTACGGAAGATGAGCCTTTCTGCATACCTGATATAGTTGCCAATAAGCAGGTTGTTGCCCTGGAGCCCGGAAGCCTGGATCCTGTTAAGGATTACATCAGGTTCCTTGAAGTACCGGACAACAGCTTAACCTCTCTTGGCGAAAAGGTATTCAATAATAGTGCCGCTCTTGAAGGCGTTAAGCTTGGCGATTCAGTCACTTCTGTAGGCAAGGAATGCTTCGCGGAAAGTACAAAGCTTAAGAAAGTCACAATAGGTGAAGGCATTATAAACGTAGGCGAAGCTGCATTCAAGGGATGCAGCGCTCTGGAAGATGTTTACTGGGACAGACCTTCAGACGAGTCTATAGAACCTGCCTGGGCAGAAACCACCCGTACCATAGGGCTGGATGCTTTCAAGACAGGAGCTGACAATAATACCGGCGTTCTTTATTTCCACGGCAGTGTTAAGAGCGCAGACTATGAACCTTTCAGATTTGCCATGACCCCCGGCAACGTTATCAACGGAAACGGTACCCATATCTGTTATATGAGTCCCACACCCGGGGATATGACTGATGCGGAAGCCTGCCCTCATATGACGGATGCAGAAAGGAAGAGCCGTATCCAGACCATGAGCATGGTTACCTTTGAGCTTTACAACGGAACCAATAAAGTAATGCTCATCGATTATCCCAGATTCCAGGAACTGCCGGACAGTCTTAAAACGGCAGTGAATAACGGCGATAAGAACAAGCTTTCTGTAAATGAGCAGAAACTTGTGGAATCCACAATGTTCGTTGATGTTCCGCTTGTTGTCCAGTCCATCGATGTTAAGAGATTTATCGAAGCCGACAATAATGATGTCCGCTATATAGATAACAGCACTGCAACAAAGGCGCTCTACGGCGTGACCAAGAGGGAGCTTTACGGCGGTAACGGCACCGGAGGATCTACAACTTCAAAGCTGTCCATGTTTGCTAAGGGAACTCCCGATGTAACCCATCCCGGACTTTTCTCCGGCGAAGCGACAGACAGCGTCAATGCGCTTCATACAGTTAATCCTTCATTTACTCCTGCAAGCAGCAGGGGCAACGACTGGGTACAGACTATCAACCTGCCCAAGGTGGAAGCCCTGCCGGATTACTGCTTTGACAGCTGTGAAATGCTTTATTACGTGAACCTTGGCGATGAACTGGGCCGCGGATCAACCATAACGGAAAATAATTCCAATTATATATATGATTCCATCGGTGAGAAGGTATTCCACGGCTGTGATAATCTGCTCACGCTTGGAACTTCCTACAATAACCCTGACGGTAATCCTTACCTGAGTTTTGACAACATGATCCTTTACCGTCATGATCTGAACTCCACTGAGCAGGAGCTTGTAGCATGTCTGCCCGGACGCGGTGATATCGGCGGCCAGTCGGAGATATCTCCTGCAAATGATGCTGCATACCTTAATGATGTTTATGTGATCAAGAGCGGCGCTTTTGACGGCTGCAAAGATATAGGTATCGTGGATCTGTCAGGTGCGGAGAAGCTGGCTGTCATCATTGAAAACTGCTTTGAAGACTGTGAAATGCTCTCGCAGGTAATGCTTTCCGATTATGTAACGGATGTCAAGGAAGGGGCGTTTTACGGCTGCTGCAACGGGCTTACCGTTAAGATACCTTCCATGACTACAGAGATAGAACCGGATGCCTTTGATGATTATGATAAGACCAGAAAGAATAATTATTATATCAAGACACCCGAAGGATCCCGTGGTTATTACTGCACGATCGAAAGCGGCAAGGGACCTTCGCATATCCACTGGGAGCCTATATCAAATATCATCGTAAGCTTCTGGAAGGATCAGGACAGCATAGGCATTACACTTTTTGATAATACTCCCAATTCGCAGCAGAAATTCGAGAACACGCCAGCAATGGCTCAGTGTCCCGATACCTCAGCTGTAAGCGACTTCAAGGAGTGGGTATGGATAGATAAGAACGGTATCAAAAAGACCGGCGTTGACGCCTGGACCAACATAATGGAAGACCGCAATATCTTTGCAACCTACGAGGAGCCCGTTGTACCTACGCCTGCAGACTGCAGGATCGAATTTCTGGATGATATCGGCGGCGGTATCATCGCGGTAACCCAGCCTCAGGGCACAACTAACTATATCCCTCCCAAATACGAGCAGGGACTCCAGACCAAGATAGCAGGACGTAATCCCGATGAATGGGAATGGGACTGCTGGATGTGCTACGAAGGCACAAATCCCGGTGCAAGGGATTCTATCTATGGCGCAACCATCAATACCAACTGGAGATGTGTAGCCCAGTTTAAGCAGAAAGGCTCGGCATCCTCAAATACGCCTACACCCGTACCTTCGGGAGAAGCAACAGGAACGCCTACGCCCACGACCAGGCCCGGGACCACAGGCACGCCCACGCCTACGCCTACGACCAAACCCGGTACCACAGGTACCCCTACGCCTACCGTAAGCGGCAACAATCCGACCTACAGCGGAAAGATGTATTATGCAACTGTTGAGAACGGATCCGGTTCCGGACAGTATCCTGCAGGCAGCGTTATTACCGTAACGGCTTATTCGGCACCCGAAGGCAGGACCTTTGACCGCTGGACTACATCCAATACCGATATAGGGATGAGCAACATACTTGCCGTATCCACCACCTTCATCATGCCCAGCCATGATGTAAAGGTAACGGCAACCTATAAGGGTATAGCTGCCAGCGGCAACAGCGTAACTCCTGCGCCGATAAGAGTCGTAAGCGGTGATACCGTAATATATGTAACGCCTACGCCCGTACCCGGACGCGGCGGCACGGAAGTGCGCATCACAACAGATACTATCGACAACAACAAGAAGAACATGGGCAGCGCTTCCGTATCGGGATCGACGGATAACTTTATCGTAAAGGTTACCGATTCCGCAGCAGCAACAGCAGCGGTGGAAGCAGCATTCCGCAACGCTTACGGTGAGAGATTTACGGATCTGCGATATGCGGCGTTTGATATATCGCTTTATGATTCCACCGGTACCTATGTGGTACAGAATGCAAATAATCTGGCAGTGACCATTACCCTGCCCATACCCGAAGCCCTGCTTTCCTATGCAGGTAATAACAAGGCGGGTGCGGTGATAAACGGACAGCTCCAGGAACTTGCCGTATCCTATACCACCATCGATGGCGTGCCCTGCATGAGATTTACCGCAACCCACTTCTCACCTTATACCATCTTTGTTGATACAAAGAATGTGGTAAGGGGCATCACCGATAACACGCCCAAGACTGGTGACGGCATAGCACCCAAGTGGTTCTTATCCGGAGGCATGCTTTCCATGTCGGCTGTATTGTTCCTCTGGAAAGATAAGAATCCTATCATCGAAGAAGAAAAGAAGAAGAGAAGAAGACCTTCCGGTAAATAAGCTTATGGATAAACGTCTGATCTTTCTTATACCGATAACTGCTGTTGCAATGGTCCTTCTGATAGGCGGGATCTATTATGCGAACGCATCCTCCGAAGGCGACTTTAATGTCACCGGCGGCGTGCTGCACAGCTATAACGGTACATCCTCAAAAATAACCATCCCGTCCACGGTGGAAACCGTGGGCAGGGATGCTTTTCTGTCTAATCCGTATATCGAAGAAGTATATTTTTCCGATTCCGTTACCAGGATCGATGAATCGGCGTTTAAGGACTGCAAGGCGTTAAAGAGCGTAGTCATCCCCGACAGCATCGCAACTTTAGGCGATTCCGCATTCTGGGGCTGCAGCGCCCTTGAAAGCGTAAGCATAGGTGCGGGGCTTAAGAATTTCGGCAACGGTGCATTTTCCGACTGTGATTCCTTAAAGAGCATAGACGTATCAGCGGATAATCCTTATCTGACGTCTATGGGCAGCGCCGTGTTCAATAAAAACTGCAGCAAGCTTTACCAGTATGCTTCCGGTTCATTGTCCGGCGCTTACGGTATTCCGGAAAATGTTGAGGATATTGCGCGTTATGCTTTCTGGGGCTGTGATAATCTGCAGTCAGTCACCATAAACGGCATCAAAAAGATACCTGAATATGCGTTTTCAAATTGTCCGGCGCTGGTAAATGTCAGCATGCAGGTTCCGACCTATGAGATAGGCATAGGCGCGTTCTCCGGCTGCAGCAATCTGGTCCAGGTCATCATACCCGAATCCGTAGGCAAGATACACGAATCTGCGTTTGACGGCTGTCCGGAGCAGATGTATGTGATCTGCGATCCTTATTCCTACGCCCAGCTCTATGCGGATGAACACTTTTATCCTGTATCCGCAAGGCCGGTATTTGCCGTTAACGCTGTTGAATATGATCCGGTTACGGCTGCAGCTATAGGAACAGTACAGCCGGATGGCACAGTACAGGCAGGCGTTTCCGACAGCGGAAGCGGAACCGGCACCGGTTCCGCTGTTTATAATAACGATCCCAATGTGGTGCACGATTCCTTAAGGGTAACGGCAGAGGGCGTTATTCTTGGTAATTCCCCCGTGGTTTCGGATAAAGCTTATGTTCAGGTAGATGCAGGAGATTTCACCGTAGTCGATCCCAACAATCTTCCCAAAACAGAGAATACAAAGATCGCAGACCATGCATATTACCTGGATCAGACTTTAACGACATTTGATTTTAATCCTGATCTTAAGACAATAGGTGATTTTGCCTTCGCCAGAACACATCTTACGAGCATTGTGCTTCCCGAGGGCGTTAAGTCTATCGGGGAAGGCGCATTCTATCATTGCGATATGCTTTCGAACGTTTCAATACCTTCTTCGGTGGAACATATAGGAAAGAATGCATTTAATTTCACTCCGTGGTATAATAGCTGGATGGAGAATGCCGCCGACGGCGACGTGCTTGTTGTGGGAGACGGAGTATTGATAGGCATAAAAGGAGAAAAACCGGAAATACTGCCTTCCTACATAAAGAGTGTGGCAGACGGTGTTCTGGAATAAATAAAAAGGAGTAAACAAATAATGGCAAAGATCCAAATGACCACCCCCCTGGTGGAAATGGACGGGGATGAAATGACCCGTATCCTTTGGGGAATGATAAAGGAGGAGCTGATCACCCCTTATGTAGATCTCAAGACAGAATACTATGATCTGGGCTTAAAGAACAGGAATGAAACCAA
>CAMVRS010000128.1 GCA_947169935.1 uncultured Lachnospiraceae bacterium | reverse complement strand
GACGTGAGCGTGGTTTCCACCCACGAAAAATGTCAGGGCGGTACATTAAGATCCATCATCCAGGCCGAGAATAAAGTAGATATATCAAAGAAGAAGGTTAGATTCACGCTGAAGAAAAACAAGGTATTCCTGTTTGACAAGGATACCGGTGAGCGTATCAGAGTATAAGGCGTATGGAAAAGAATCAGTATAAAGGCTGGCTGTATCTTCTTCCCGCTGCTGTATTTCTGGCAGCGTTTTTAGTGTATCCGCTCATTGATGTCTTTGTCTATTCAATGGAAGAGGGCTATAACTTTGCCTCCCAGAAGAGCTTCGGTACCGGCCTCTATAATTTCTCCTATGTACTTCACGATCCCTATTTCCTGCAGGCCCTTAAGAATACATTTATCATGGTGGTGATCACTGTGCCTCTTTCCACGGGCATAGCACTGCTGATATCGGTGGGCTTAAGCTCCATCAAGCCTCTGCGCAAGCTTTTCCAGACCATATATTTCCTGCCGTATGTTACCAATACCCTGGCTGTCGGCCTGGTATTCATGGTGCTCTTTAAGAAGACCGCTTATTCCGACGGCCTGGTCAATCTGCTTATAAACGCCTTTGGCGGTGAATCCGTGGATTTTATTGACGGGCCCCATGCCGCAAAGATGTTCGTGATGTGTCTGTATATCATCTGGGTGGTAATGCCCTTTAAGATACTGCTGCTTACCAGCGCCATATCATCGGTTAATCCCAATTATTATAATGCGGCAAGAGTGGACGGGACTTCACCCTTCAGGATCTTTTATAAGATAACCCTGCCGATGATATCCCCCACGCTTTTTTATCTGATAATCACCGGCTTTATCGGTGCGTTCAAGGAATACAGCAATGCAGTGGCACTCTTTGGAACGGACTTAAATGCTGCGGAGATGAATACCATAGTAGGTTATGTATACGACATGCTCTACGGTGACAGCGGAGGATACCCCTCCTATGCATCTGCGGCCGCCATCATACTGTTTATGATAGTGTTGACCATAACCTATCTGAACCTGACGATTAGTAAGAAACACACGTTTTATTGAAAACGTGACTTCCTGAGCGGAGCGAAGGATCTTTATTATGGAAAACACTACAGAAAAAAAACACAATACTTCCGCCACAGTACGGAAAGCCATAACCTATACCGGTCTTGCGGTATGGGCGCTTATGGTGCTGTTTCCTTTTTACTGGATGATACTTACTTCCGTAAAAAGCTACAGTGAGTATAATTCCGAATATATCCCCAGATTCTACGCGCTTTCTCCCACCATGCAGAATTATCTGGATGCATTTTCCACCGTGCCCCTGGGGCGGTATCTTTTGAATACGCTGGTCTTTACGGTGATAACTACGGCGCTGATGCTGATAGTGGCAACCCTGGCGGCGTACGGTTTTGCGCGTCTTTCTTTCCCGGGGAAGGACCTGGTGTTCACGGCTTTCCTTGCGCTTATGATGATACCCAACGAGCTGGTGGTCATCACGAATTTCGTGACCATCACCAACCTGCATATGAGGAATTCATTCCCGGGACTTATCCTGCCTTCGGTCACATCCGTATTCTATATCTACCTGCTTAAGGAAAATTTCGAGCAGGTGCCGGATGCTCTTTATTATGCGGCGAAGGTGGATGGGACTTCGGATCTTAAATATCTGTGGAAGGTAATGATGCCCATCTGCAGGCCCACGCTGATAACCGTAGGCATTTTAAAAGTTATCGAATGCTGGAATTCCTATATCTGGCCCAGGCTGATCACCGACGAGGAGGCGTATTTCCTGGTATCCAACGGCATACAGGAGATAAGGGAGAACGGCTTCGGCCGTGAGAATATCCCTGCCATGATGGCAGCGGTGGTAGTCATTTCCGTACCGCTTCTGGTATTGTTCATAGCATTCAGGGAAAAGATCATGGCCGGCGTATCAAGAGGAGGTACCAAGGGATGAGCAGAAAGCATAAAAGCTCAAAACCGTACCTGTTAATTTTTGCAGCGCTGTTTATATCCGTACTGGTTTTATCCGGCTGTCACGGATCTTCCGGCAGGGAAGAATTTGCCGTGCCCGATGGGCTTGATGCCGGGCGTAAATTCGAGATCACTTTCTGGGCCAAGAATGATACCAATAAAAGGCAGACCGAGATATATCAGAATGCGGCTGCGGAGTTTGAGAAGGTCTATCCCGATATTCATGTAAACATCCGTCTTTATACCAATTACGGCGATATTTATAATGACGTGATCACCAATATAGCTACGGGGACCACGCCCAATGTCTGCATTACCTATCCCGATCATGTGGCAACTTATCTGACGGGCAGTAATACCGTGGTGCCCCTGGACTCATTGATAGAAGATAAACGCTTCGGCCTTGGTGGCAGTGAAGTGGCTTTTGATTCCGTGAAAAAAGACGAAGTGGTGCCGCAGTTTCTGGAAGAGTGTACCATAGGGCAGAACATTTATGCCCTTCCCTATATGCGCTCAACGGAGGCCTGCTATGTGAATAAGACCTATGTGGAAAAACTGGGTTATGAGCTGCCGGATATCCTTACCTGGGATTTTGTATGGGAAGTATCTGAGGCGGCGATGGCAAAAGACGCCGACGGGAAGTTTGTTGTTAACGGCCAGAACGTGATGATACCGTTCATCTATAAATCCACGGATAATATGATGATACAGATGCTGCGCCAGAAGGGTTACGGCTATTCCGATGAAAGCGGGGAGATACTGCTTTTTAACGATGATACGGCTTCCATCCTTAAGACTGTAGCGCAGCACGGTAAGACCAAGGCGTTCTCTACCTTTAAGATCTCCAGCTATCCCGGCAATTTCCTGAATGCGGGGCAGTGCATCTTTGCAGTGGATTCCACGGCGGGAGCCACCTGGATGGGATCTAAGGCGCCGCTTATGGATATCAGCGCGGACAAGGTAGTGGACTTTGAGACGGCCGTCAGGATGGTGCCCCAGTTCGATACTTCCGATCCAAAGATGATATCCCAGGGGCCTTCGATCTGTATCTTCAATAAAGAGGATCCCCAGGAAGTGCTGGCTTCATGGCTGTTTGCCCAGTACCTTCTGACGGATGACGTACAGATAGCATATTCAAATACAGAAGGCTACGTGCCTGTGACAGAAAGAGCCCGGAATACACAGCAGTACCGGGAGTACCTTGCCATGGAAGGAGCTGATGACACAGAGCATTATGATATTAAGATAAAGGCCAGCAGACTGCTTCTGGATAACGTGGATAAGACCTTTGTAACGCCGGTGTTCAACGGTTCCGCCTCACTGCGTGATGCGGCGGGGGAACTTATCGAAAACTGCGTCAAATCCGTAAGGAGAAAGCAGGAGGTTGATGATGCCTATATACAGAAACTTTACGGGGATGTGAACAGCTTATACCGTCTGGATCAGATAGGAGGGGATCAGGAGGTGAAGAAGGATCTGGGACCTCTGCCGGCCGCGGCAAAGCTGCTTCTGGGCGGACTGGCAATAGTATGGTGCGGCATAATAATATCCGCACTTTTACGCTTCATCAATGAAAAAAAGAAAAAACAGCCTGAAATTATTTAAATTGTCTAAAAATAGGGGTTTTAGACTATTAAAGTTTGACATAATTGAAATTGAATTCTTATGGTCTGCCTTGTAAAATATCAGCGTGATCGATATTTTGCAGGGCCCTTTTATGGGCCGGAAAGGGAAGGATTATGAAAAAGAAAGTTTTGGCAGTAATTATGGCAGCAGGTTTAAGCCTTACAATGGCTGCATGCACCACCCAGCAGCCCGCAGCACCTGCAGAACCCACTGAAGCAGCACCCGCAGACCCTACAGAAGCTCCCGCAGAGCCCACTGAGGCTGCTGAAGAGCCGACTCCTACAGAGCCTGCTACGGAGACTCCCGAAGAGCCTGATGCAGTTATGACCTATGCTGAGTATGCAGCTGCGGAAGTTGATGATCCCGTTGTCATCGAAGCATATGTTCAGGCTACCCAGAGCTGGTGGGACGGTAAGATCACCGTTTACGCACAGGATAAGGACGGAGCTTATTTTATCTACAACATGACCTGTATATCACAGGAAGAGGCTGACAAGCTGACCGAGGGTACCAAGATCAGGGTTAACGGCTTCAAGGCTGAGTGGTCAGGCGAGATCGAGATCGCTGATGGTGCTTATGAGATCGTTAACGGCGATACCTACGTTGCTGAGGCAAAGGATGTGACCGACAAGCTGGGTACCGATGAACTGATTGATTATCAGACCCAGAAGGTGCTCTTCACCGATATGACTGTTGAAAGCGTAGCTTATAAGAATGACGAGCCCGGTGATGACATCTATGTAAAGCTTTCCAAGGATGGCGCTGAATATGACTTCTGCCTGGAGTACTACCTTAACGGCAGTGATGAGGAGTTCTACAACAAGGTTGGCGGTCTCAAGGCCGGCGATGTTGTTGATGTAGAGGGCTTCCTTTACTGGTATGAGGGCGTAAACACCCACATTACAGCAGTTACCGTAAAATAATAGTTTTCCGGACTTAAACCGGGATCTGCTCCATTCGTATACGGAGGGGAGCAGATCTTTTTTTATGCACGGGCCGTGCCGGTCATCTCTTTAAATGCACTTCTGGTATTTATCTTTAGTTTCTGGTAAAATAGAGACGTATTTATACTCGAATGAAGAGGGAAATGCAGGATGAATAACTGGATCGTTGTTGTAGATGATGAAGCTTTGAGTCTTACAAACGCCAAAGGGATGCTTGGCGAAGAGAATATGCGTGTCAGCTGCCTGCGCAGCGGGCGCGATTTATTGAGATTTGTTGAGAAGAATTCTCCGGATCTGATACTGCTTGATGTGCTCATGCCTGAAATGGACGGTTTTGAAACTTTCAGCGCACTTCGTGAATACGAGGAGAAGGCGGGAAAGCCCCATATACCGGTCATCTTCCTTACGGGAGAGAATGACAGCGCAAAGGAAAAGCAGGGGCTTATGCTGGGAGCTTCCGATTTTATCCGAAAGCCTTTCAATAAGGAGATACTGGTAAAGCGCATAGATAATACAATTAAGAATAATAAGACCATAGAGATCCTGACCGAAGAGGCCATGCTGGATAAGCTTACCGGATTTTTGAACAAATCCCGCGGGGCAGAGATGATAGCAAAGCTGTGCAGCAGAAAAACAGGATCTATGATGATAATGGACCTGGACAGTTTTAAGCTGGTAAATGATCTGTACGGCCATGATAACGGTGATAAGGTCTTGCAGATGTTTGCAAACGTAATAAGAAGAAATATCAGGGAGACCGACACCGTAGCCAGAGTGGGCGGCGATGAATTCCTGGCCTTTTTTGAGGATCTCCTGGATGAGCGGGTTATAGCAACGATCGCGGAACGGCTTAATGCACAGCTCACCGAAGAAATGGCTGCTCTTCTTGGGGAAGATAACGGGATCCCTCTTGGTGTATCTGCCGGCGTGGTAATGATCCCCGAGCATGGAAGGGATTATGAGAAGCTGTTCTCCCTGGCGGATGATGCGCTATATACGGTAAAGGATAACGGAAAGCATGGTTGTTATATATACCGGGAGCCTGTAGATGGCATTGAAGATGATAAAGAAGATCCCGAAGAAAAGCTGGAACGCGTCATAAAGATTGTCGAGGAAAGGAATGATGCGGGTGGCGCGCTTAAGCTTGGAAAGGATTCTTTCACGGCTGCGTACAGGTTTATGATGCGTTTTTATAAAAGGTATGGCGGGACTGCAACGCTGCTTTATTTTTCAATGGAACCTGTCTTTGAGATGAATAAGATGGAACTTGCCGATGTCTGTAAACACTTCAGCGATCTGCTTCAAAAGACTTTACGGCTCAGCGATCTGATAATGCAGAATGCTTCAAACAGCTTTTTTATCATGCTGACGGAACGTACGCGTGCTGAGGCTGAAGGCGCGATCCGCAGGATCATGAGCGCCTGGGAAAGCACGGAATACAGTAAGAATGTAAAGACTTCACATATATACAAATACATGGATTTTTACGAGAAAACAAAGAATGACTAAAATAGGATCACATGAGAAAAAAAATCTTCTGCGGGCCGTGATCTTCGGGCTGCTTGTTGTTATTTTCTTTGTTGGCATAGTTTTTATGTACTACAGGATGGTCTATGAAGAAAAAAGAAGCAGCATCATAAAGGACGGCAGGATGGCTGCAATGTATTCCGCAGACCAGTTTTATCAGTATCTCTCACCTAACATTGACCTGGTCAAGTTCACGGCTTATACTCTTGATGAAATGATCAGGGACGAAAAAAGCGATAAAGAGATACAGGATTTTCTTGTGGGACAGTCTACGGCCATAAGGAATGCGGTCATCGAGAATTCCACGGGCCTTTACGGTTATATCAACGGGCGTTTTTTCAGCGGGACCAACTGGATCCCGCCGGAGGATTATGTGGCGACTGCCCGCCCCTGGTATACCAATGCTATGGCGCATCCCGGGGAGCTTACCATTCTGGAGCCTTATGTAGATGTACAGTCCGGCAATACCATGATGGCAATGGGTAAGACCCTGTGCGATGATGAGAGCGTTATATCTGTAGATATCTCGCTGGACCGGATGCAGAAGCTTACGCAGGAGGCTGTAAGCAGCGGGGATTCCGATATAGAGATGATACTGACCTCCGACGGGGTGGTAGTTACCCATTCGGATATAGCGGAAGTCGGTAAGTATTACGGCGTTGATGACGGTTCGCTGGGGGCTGAGATCTATAAGCGGTTGGGGCGTGCAGATGAAGAGTATGCTGAATTTGTTTATGAAGGAAAGCATTATATCATCTATGATGCTGTCTTTCAGGGGGATTGGCATTGTGTTTCCGTGCATGACGCCACCACGGTCTTTGCAGGGCTGAATAATATACTGCTTGTCACTTTGCTGGTGGTTATCGCGATAGTTATAATCATAGTCATCATATTCTTTATCTCTGCAAGACGCAGCATAATAGCCCAGAGGGCCCGCGCATCCAATGAAGCCAGATCGGCGTTTTTTTCACAGATGTCACATGAGATACGCACCCCGATCAATGCGATCCTTGGAATGAATGAGATGATATTCAGGGAGTGCAGGGATAAGCGGATACTGGGATATTCCGGAAATATCAGGGAGGCGGGGAAGAAGCTTCTGGATATGGTCAATGATCTGCTTGTGTTTTCTGAGAATGAAAAAAGCGATGTGGCTGAACTGGCGGCTTTACAGGATCTGGCGGAAGAGACCCTTTCGGATCGTATGGAGGTGGACGATAAACAAAACGCCCGTAAAAAGAGCTTTACGGCTCCGGAAGCTGTAGTGCTTGCGGTAGATGACAATCAGATGAATCTTGAAGTGCTGTCAAGCCTTTTAAAGAGAACGGCTATGGCTGTAGAGCTGGCAGAAAGCGGGGATGAAGCTCTTAAGCTTACCGCCGGAAAGAAATACGATCTGATCTTTCTCGATCATATGATGCCGGAAAAAGACGGCATCGAGACTCTTAAAGAACTGCGTGCGGCAGCCGGACCCAATAAAGAAACTAAAGTGATATGTGTTTCGGCCAATGCTATCGCCGGTGCCAGAGAGCAGTATCTTGAAGCCGGCTTTGATGATTATATGAGTAAGCCCATAGATGCCGGACTTCTGGATGGGATACTTATTAAATATCTGCCGGAAGACAAGCTGGTGTATGGAAAACGTGATGAGGATGACATGGCAGAAACGGATGCGGAACTGCCGGAAAGTCTTAGAAAGCTTACGGAAAGCAGCGATATAGATATCCACGCCGGAATACATAACAGTGGTTCTGTCCAGGCGTATATACCGCTTCTTAAGATATTCTACAATTCGATGGATGATAAGGTGCGGGAGCTTACGGATTCCTATACGCAAAAGGATATTACTAACTATATCATACGTGTACATGCCATGAAGAGTTCCGCCAGGATAATAGGAGCGGCTGAACTGGGAGAGATGGCCCAGGATCTGGAATTTGCCGGAAAGAGAGGGGACGAAGCGTTTATCAATGCACATCATGATGCTTTTATAAGCGCTTATCAAAGCTATAGAGAGGCGCTGGCGGAGATATTTGAGACGGAAGAAGAGGAAGTTTCAAAACCTGAAGCTGATGAAACTCTTATCGAACAGGTATATGAGGAATTAAAGGCTGCGGCGGAGGACATGGATTGCGACAGGCTTCAGGATATATTAAATGAAATGGATGAATATTCATTTCCCGAAGCTGAACGTGACAGGTGGAGAAAGATAAAGGAAGCGGTCGGTAATTTTGATTATGAAATGATTGAGAAGATACTTGAGACATAGACCAGGTATCTTTAAGAGGATATGATATGGAGCAGAGAAAAACCGAAAACTTCATAATGCTTATAGCCACGCTGGCCTGCCTGGGAATGTGCGTCGAGATAATAATGCTTGGCTGGGAATTCTGGGTACCGCCGGTCATGATACTTGGAACCATAGGGCTTTGGATCAGTAATCTTGTACAGAAGCCGGGATTTGGGATCAGAAGGGCATGCTATCTTGTTTATTCGATATTGATGTTATTCTATTACGGAGTGCATTTTACCGGTCTTTTTGATGTGGCTGTAGTCATAATGCTTGTAATGGCGGTATTTTCGCTGCTGGATAAGGCTTATATGATGCATGTTTTTCTTGCGGAATATGTGCTCATACTGTTTATCCAGTATATACTGACCCTGACCGGAGACGGTTTTACCGGAGATCTGCTGTCTTATGCAAAGATCATACTTCATATGATCTGCGTATTCTTTATGTATCTGTATTGTCTCAGAGCGATCAGTGACAGGGTACGGAACAAAGATCTGGAAAATGAAAAAGATGCACAGATTGAAGCCTATGACGCCGACATGGAGGATTTTCTTTCCAATATCTCCCACGAGCTGCGTACCCCGGTCAATGTGGTAAGCGGTATGTCGGACCTGATGATAAAGCGCAATGCAGGGAAAGAGGCTTATTCGATAAAGAACGCCGGGATAAGGCTGGCGTATCAGATAGAGGATATACAGGATTATACGGAATGCAAGAGAGACAAGCTCCTGCTGGAAGAAGAAGATTACATGAGCACCTCGCTTATAAATGATGTGGTCACCAGCTTCCGCCTTATAGATAACAGTAACAAGCTTGAGCTGGTAGTGGATCTGGCGCCTTCGGTGCCCAACAGGCTTAAGGGCGATATCAAAAAGCTTCATAAGATATTCAGACACCTTCTGGAAAATGCCGTCAAATTTACCCCTAAAGGCGGGATCCTGGTAAGGATGTATTCGGAGAAAAAGGAATATGGCGTAAATCTCTGTATTGAGATGACGGATACCGGCATAGGCATGGATGCAAAAGCGCTGGAAATGGCCTCCGAAGGCATGTATCAGGCTAATAAAAAGAGAAACCGTTCTGCGGGCGGCATAGGACTCGGGCTTTATATAGTGTACGGTTTTGCCCACAGCATGGGGGGCTTTGTAAAGATAATAAGCGAAAAGAAAAACGGTACCATGGTACGCGTGACCATACCACAGAAGGTTGCCGATCCGACGCCCTGTCTTAAGCTTTCGGATAAGATAAACGGAAACCTTTTGTTCCATGTAAAGCCGGATAAATATAAGGTGCCCAAAGTTCGTGATTTTTACAGGACCATGGCAGCCAATCTGGCAGGAGGTATAGGGGCTGCGCTTTATTCGGCCGAAAGTGTAAGGGATATCGAGCGCCTGAGGGAAAAGATGCAGGTGTCCTATATCTTCATGGGGCAGGAAGAGTATGAGGAGGATCCGGCTTATTTTGATGAACTGAGTAAAGGGGATATAGTTGTTGCGGTTTCGGCTAATACCGGTTTTGCGCCTTCTGCAGACAGTAAGGTAATGATAATGCCTAAGCCTTTATATGCATATCCGGTAATAAAGATCCTCAATGAGGGCAAGGATGCGCAAAACCTTGAGCCTTCCGAAGACTTTGTAAAGCCCATGTTTACCGGGGTACGTGCACTGATAGTTGACGATGAGCCTATGAACCTGGTTGTGGCGTCAAGTATCTTCTCCGAGTATGAGATGATCATTGATACGGCGGGCAGCGGGATGGAAGCACTGGAGAAATTCCGCAGGCAGGAATATGATGTGGTCTTCATGGATCATATGATGCCGGAGATGGATGGCGTTGAGGCTATGAAGAGGATAAGGAAGACTGCGGAAGATCTTTACAGGAAAGTTTCGATCATCGTGCTGACAGCCAACGTAGTCTCGGGAGCAAAGGAGATGTTCATTAAAGAGGGCTTTGACGGCTTTATCTCCAAGAGGGTTATGGTTCAGGTACTTCGAGGTTCGAATCCCGATCAAGGAGGGAAACGGGCATGATCAGACGTTTCATTAAATATATTTACGGTGTGATAAAGGATCCGCAGCGTGAACTCTCTGAACGGGTATTCGTTATCTTTTCCATAATATCAGAGATTGCGGTGCTTATTGCTCTGGCGGTAGATATTTATATAGGGGAAAATATCGGGGAGATCATCACGCTTATCGCCATCGTTATCACGGTCCCGCTGGTAACCTTTGTTTCACAGTATAAGCAGCGTATACGTTTTGCTATTGCATTTCTGGTCACAAGCCTGGTGTTTGCGATATTGCCGGCACTGTTTTTCTTTGGCGGCGGTCCCGAAGGAGGAGGCATTTTATGGATAATATTTGCCTTTATGTATGTTGGTCTGGTTATTTCGGGCAAATGGCGCAATATAATCCTTACCCTTTTATACTTCCTTACAATAGGGTGTTATGTGGCGGCATATTACCATCCGGAGTGGGTGATAGAGCATGAACGGCAGGTGTTTTATATTGATTCGGCGGCATCAATTCTTCTGGTAGGTACCGTATGCTTTTTCATGACCTGGTCCCAGAACCGCCTGATCATGGCGGAAAATGCCCGCGCCAAAAAAGAGGCTGAGAGAGCCGAGGAGCTTTCACGTTCACAGAACCGTTTTTTCTCGAGCATGAGCCATGAGATAAGGACACCTATCAATTCGATACTGGGACTAAATGAGCTGATACTGCGTGATGGTTCGGCTTCGGATGAGATAATACGTGATGCAACCGGGATACAGGGATCCGGTAAGATGCTGCTTTCCCTTATCAACGATATCCTGGATTTTTCAAAGATGGAAGCAGGCAGCATGGACATAGTTCCTGTTGATTACCGCGTGGGAGATATGCTCTCCGAGATCGTAAATATGATCTGGGTCAAGGCCCATGACAAGGGGCTTAAGTTTGATGTGAGTATCGATCCCAATGTGCCATCCGTTCTGTACGGTGATGAGGTGAGGATAAAGCAGATAATGATCAATCTGCTGAACAACGCCGTAAAGTATACTGCCGAAGGTTCTATCGATCTGCATATCGAGAGCGGGGAAGCAGATGAGAATAATACCATACTGAGCATCTCGATATCGGATACCGGAATGGGTATCAAAAAAGAGGCGCTGCCTTATCTCTTTGATGCTTTTAAGCGTGTTGATGAGGAGAAGAACAGAAATATCGAAGGTACCGGTCTGGGACTCAGCATAGTAAAACAGCTGACAGAGCTCATGGGCGGCAGCATTACGGTAAACAGTGTTTACGGTGAGGGCTCGACCTTTACGGTGACTCTTAAGCAGGGTATATCCGATCCTGCGCATATAGGGGAATTGAATATCCATAATCAGAACAGGGCTAAGAGATCGCAGTACGAAAGCAGTTTCAAGGCACCCGATGCAAAAGTGCTGATCGTAGATGATAACGAGATGAATCTGGAAGTTGAGAAAAAACTCCTGTCTGCTACACAGATCAGCGTGGATACGGTCACAAGCGGAAAGGCAGCTTTGGATAAGACCATTAAGACGCATTATGATGTGATACTTATGGATCATCTTATGCCCGAGATGAACGGCATTGAATGTCTGGAAGCCATCAGAAACCAGACCAGCGGAC
>CAMVRS010000127.1 GCA_947169935.1 uncultured Lachnospiraceae bacterium | reverse complement strand
CTTATAAATAAAGGGTTTCCCCTATATACTATAAAGTATAAATATTTTTGGTTACGTGGTTTTTGGTGGCGTATATGTATTCGGCTACTTTGAGCTCCTGAGGAAGCATTCCTAACTCATTCATATAGGCGCACCCGGTTATTAAATTCTCCACTGTATCGTTTTCAGCACATAAACAAAATGCCAGAATATGCGATCTATGATATGCAAAGTCACCTTCTACGAGCCCTGGATACATTTTGTTCTGCCAACCGGAAGGCTTTACCATGGAGATATCTCCACGCTCCTCTCCGTATGCGGGCATCGTTTCCTCACCGACGCATGCATAGGCGACTCCGCAGCGACCAAGCTCATCAAGCGGAGAATAATACTCAGTACCTATCTCCCAATTTTCCATGGGATAAGGTACGTTATTATTTATCTCCACATACGGTTCACCACTGTACTCCGGAACTATCGAATAATCAAATACGCTGGTATTTCCAGGATCAGGGCTTTCCGTTACATCTACAACAGGGGCTTCGTCCTGTTCTGTGGCAGGAACATCTATAACATCACCATTCGGGATATCTATAGACGGTATCTCTGTAGGTATGTCGTCAACAAACTTTGTAACGACAGCATTGGCGTCCTTGACCTGCTCCGGAACAGAAGTGCATGCACTTAAAAGAAGTGTGCAGCCTATAAAAGCAATTATCTTCTTTTTCATGCTGCAATCCCCCTTGTCAGAAAGATCTTTACGGGTACTTTTTCTTTCGTTTTGTACTTATATGTCCCGTCAGGAGTCTCATTATCCATATCTTCAAGGATATCCTGTATGTACTGATACAAGCCAGAGCCCTCCAGATACACATAATTGATCTCTTCCGCTTTTTTTACCCCGATAAAGCCCATGGCAGATGAATTTTCACCCTGTATCTCTACGGGGATGAATGCCTCATCATTTGTCATAGCTAAAATAGCTGCTATCTCCTCTATCTTAAGCCCTTCTTCAAGGGGCTTTTCGAGTAAAACCATATCAAATTTCTTCAATTTTGTAATCTCCTTTCATTGTACGGCTTTGCCGTTATTTATGATACTTAAAATATAGGGAAATAGGCACAGTAATAAAAAAAGCGCCACAACTAAATGTGACGCTTTGAAATTTGAGCTTAAGAAGCAAGATCCAGCATTATCTCTGGATCCTGATCCTCCATCATGAACGGAGTATCATACCTGAATATAGACTCAGGATCAGGGATACCGAAGTATTGCTTGCGAGTCTTCCTGACATGCTTCCAGGATGCTGTTTTTCTTACTTTATGCTCTATTTTCTTGTTCTTTTCAAACACGGCGTTGTTCCTCCTTTTATTATATAAGATTTATATTTTAAATATATATGAAAGCATATATCGATAAAAAAATGCCGGAATATAGGATATCCCACGTTCCGACATTTTATTGAATTAAGCAGCTTCGACAACCTCGAGAACTATATAGCCTCTTTTCTTGAGCTCTTTAATCAGGACATCTGTTTCCGAGTCCATTACAGCCAAAACTGTTGAATTAACGTCTTCAAAGCTCTTGCCGCTTTCCGTAAGGACATATGCACCCTTGTAATCACCTGAATAGGTAATGCGCCCCTCTGCTTCAATACCGGTTTCTTTGCAGATACGGTTTACGAGCTCCATAAGTTCTATAAAAGCAGACTCAAAGGTGTAGGTGTAGCAATATCCCTCGACAGTGGTAACATCTTTGTTACTTACACATGCATCAAGCTCATGCTTCTTTAAAAGCTGGTTGATCTCTTCAACGTAATTATCGGGGATCAAACCCTTGAACGATACATCTACGTCTTCTAACATAAGCGTCATTTTAAATTTCTCCTTTCGTTTTGGCTCATCGCCATAAAATATTTATGTATATAATATAGGGAAAAGGAAATATATATAAAAAATCAGCCAGGCATATAACCTGACCGATTTTAAGATTTACAGTAATTTTATTCAGGAATGTTAATTGAGACCGGTTGAACCAAAACCTCCGCGATCAGTGCCATCCAGAAAATCAGCTTCTTCGAATTCTATAACCGGCTGGTTCTGCATGATACGAAACTGACATATACGGTCGTTTACGTGTATCTCCGTATCTCTCATGGCCAGGACAGGCATGAACCATTGGTCATTATCCCCACGATAGCTGAAATCTATCACAGCCTGGTGGTTAGTCTGAATGATACCAAAGTTCTTAAATGTTGAACTGCGGGGAACAATATGCGCTTCATAACCTTCGGGCAGCTGCATGGCGACGCCCAAAGGAATAAGCTTGAATTCACCTTTTTTGAGAGTTACATCTTCTGCGCTGCGAAGATCTATCCAGTCTGATTTGCCTTCTATGTAGCGAAGTTTTTCTATCTTATTGCTAAAATACTTTATCCTGATTTTTTGCATTTTTATTCTATCCTCCTTTTTGTATGTGGCTATATGCCAAAATATTTACATAGACAATATACGTGTTTTGAGTGGCCGATAAAAATGAAATTATATCTATCTTTTCAGTATTAACCTGACCTCATGCCTTTTGAAATATTTTTCCATTTCAAGGCATTCGATCTCTATATTGTAATGAAAACATAGGTTATTAAGATATATCAAATGGACTTGCAACTCTTCATCTGTATTATAGTGTATGCACCAGCAATAATCTTCTTTCCTGTATCGATACCCATGCTCTTTCAGGTCATCCTTTATAGGATAGGAATTTTGAACGGAAAGAGTCCACTTTCCGGCATTTTGTTTCTCTTTTTTCTCTGGATCTTTAACGATATACTTGTTAGCTCCAGAAACTATATATTTCAGGCTTTTTCCGTCCAGATAATCCTGGATAATTTTATATTCGGATTCATCAGTTTCTTTTTCCCAACCCTTTACGATCTTGTTATACGTGAATCCTTTTTCTTTTAAATCTTCCTTATAATCATATGCCCCGTATACGGTAAATTTAGTCTTACCTGCTTTATAACCTGAGTCTTTAGGCTTATATACCTTGATGATTCTTTCTACTTTATTTTCACTTCTTGAGTCACGGCACTCATGTTTTGCTTTAAGCCAATCTTCCTTTTTTACCAACCCCATATCTAAAGTTCCATGTAAAAGCTTCTCGTAATTAGCGTAGAAGCCTTTTCCATGGATATCGCTATTTCCCTGCATATGATTTATGTGATGTGCAAGTTCATGTATTGAGGTGATAATCAGCTTATTTTCGTCGCGATAGGTATTCATCAAACGGATACGCTTTAAAGCATGATTATAATCTCCGTGCCGGCCTTTGTATTTTTTATCAACTACTTCGATATAAAATGCTTTATATGCTTTAAGTCTGGGATCATCTTTATAAACGTAATCTACCAGGTCATTGAGCATTTGCTTAAGCTGATACATGTTTTCACCTCCATATTGTAATATTGCAATTATCTCTATCAGGGTTCATCGTACATGTCATAATAATTTTGTATATAATATAAGCGAATGAATATACTCACAAAAAAAGGGGACGAACATTTTCTATTTTCTTCCCCTTTTATATTACAAAAAATGTCTAGTCTTCGATAAGATACCTGATCTTTCTTTTAGGGTCCCAGTCGTATTCCTCTTTCACCTTGCGACTTGACTTGTCAATGAGAAAGAGCTTCCACTCTCTCTTATCATAATCGTCCGGGGCTCCTATATCCATACCCATACAATCGACAGTGACATGCCACTTGTGAATGAGAGCTGATACTGCTGTTTCTGTCTCAGTGTCCTGTTCGGGAACATACAGGAAATCTTCAATATCAACACCTTCGCAATAAGGATAGCTCATGGGTTCATAAGCATCTTCATCAATGCCATAGTATTTTTCTATTACATCTTTCATATTTTTACCTCCTATTGTTAGATCAAATTTGTTTATAATATAGGGGAATAAATATACGAATAAAAAAAAGAGAATGAAAATACATCATTCTCTTTTTTACAATAAACATATGTCATCTAGTTTTGTACACTAGCAAAATCGTTTTTTTATAATATGTCATTTAGTTTTGTTTTATGTCATTTAGATTTGTATAAAAACATCACATACTTTTTCTTTCAGCTATCTCAGCCATTTTCGCAGAATTCAAACGTGTATCACCGTGTACTCTTGAATAGGAGAGGTATCCGTTCATTCTATCTATCTTTGTAAGGTTCTTGCTTCCACAGCAAGGGCAGGTATCCATTTCAAGTTCCTGATGACCGCAGTCCTCACAATAAGCCAGACTCATGTTAACACCTTCATACAAGCCCATGGCCATCGCACGTTTGATAAGAGCTTTTACGGCGTTCTTATTGTAATCAACAGGATATCTTACGTACTGAATCTTGCCACCGTTGCACTTTTCCCAGAAGCGGTATTCTTTATCCTGCTTTTCAGTAGGAGATATTTCTTCTGTTACGTGGCAGTGGAAGCTGTTGCTTACATAAGGTCTGTCTGATACTTTAGGTATTACCCCGTACATCTTGCGGAAAGAAACGATCTGCTTACCGCAAAGGCTTTCTGCGGGTGTACCATAGACAGCGTAGAGAATATTATCTTCCTCTTTATATTCCTTGATCTTTGCATTGATGTAATCCATTACCTCAAGGGCAAAGTTTCCATCTTCGACCAGGGACTTTCCATTATATAATTCCTGCAGCTCATTGAGTGCCGTGATACCGAATGATGCGGTAGCTGCCTTAAGAAGAGGAGCTATCTTATCTTCCGGCTTTAAGTGTCCGCCGTAAAAACCACCTTCACAGTATGCCAAAGGATTAGTGGACGCTCTCATCTCTCCAAGATAATCAAAGGTTCTCTTGTGGAGATTACGGATCATCTCAAGATAGTAGTCTAAAACTTTATAGAAGTCTTTTGATTCACTTCTTGATTTCTGCAGGATCATAGGGAGGTTTAAGCTTATCGCACCCATGTTGAAGCGGCCTACGAATACCGGCTTATCCCACTCATCTGCGGGATACATGCCACCTTTTTCATACCAAGGTGACAGGAAAGCACGGCAGCCCATAGGGCTTATCGGAGTACCATACTTCTTATACATGCTTGCGATATAACCTTCACCACTCATTGAAAGCCAGTCGGGATACATTGCTCTCTGGGAGCATTCCACTCCGGCCTCAAAAACATCTTCCAGCTCACCGCCTTCACCATGAAGCTTTTCATCATATAAGAACACCAGCTTCGGGAACAGAACGGGTTTCTTGCATTCCTTTCTGCCCTGTCCTTTTGCTCTTTCCTGTAAAGCTGCTATGGAAAGCATCTTACCAAAACGATCTTTGGAAAGACCGAAAGAAATCGTTATGAACGGGTAATCGCCACGGCTGGAACCAACCGTATTGAATTTGTATTCCCATCCCTGGAAGCCCTGTCTTGCTTCCTTAACCACCTTCTTCCAGGCGTATTCGTCTGCCTTGTTCAGATCAAGAACGCTTATACCAAGGTCTTCACAGATCTTACTGTATTCATCGTAATATCTGTCATAAGACATCTTTGCATAAGGTGCAAGCACTTTATCAATCTCAGGAAGTGTGAAACCTCCGTACTGCTGTGAAGCTGCGCTCAATGTGATATCACCGATAACATCAAAGGCTACATCCAGACTCTTCGGCTCGTTGTACCATACGTTACCCATCTCAAATCCACCTGAAAGTACGTTTCCGATATCAAACAGGCAGCAATTCATGGTATCACGCCTAAAGTCTTTATCATGGATGTAGATGTATCCCTGGTCATCTGCTTCCGCTTCTGCCTCTGTAAGGAAGCATCTGCGGTACATTATGCGCCCCAGCTCACCGCGGACAAGTGCCTGCTGAGTTGCTACCAGAGCACTGTCTTTGTTCGCATTCTCTTTATCTCCCAGGAACTTTATACTGTTGCTAAAGTCTATCAGGCGGTCAAAGTCTGCAGCGTAGGTGTTCTTCCAGTTGCGATAGTCTCTGTATGACTTCGCAGCCTGGGGATATACGGTATCCAAAGCCATTTCAACGAAAACATGGACTTCTTCTACCGGAATTATCAGTCTTCCTGTTCTCTTTATCTTTTTCTGTACGAACTCGACGATATCTTCGTTTTCGTCGTCAGAAAACTTATAGGCGACCCTGTTAGCTGACAGAGCAACTGCATTTATTATCTTCTGCGGATCCCATGCCTGCAAACGGCCGTCTTTCTTACGGATCTTAATTTCATTGATCTCGCACATATCAATTTTCCTCCTTTACAATGATTTTTCCTTCTTTTAATGACGTCTGCACATCTATCAGTCTCTGATTTGATGATCCGCGCCATATAACCTTCTTCTTTGCTGCTATATCTGCTGCTCTTACCTTGATATCGAATCTGCCGTCAACCAGCACGTCGATATATTTAAGAGCGGGATAGGTAAATGCCTCACCCTTTGCATTCTGCAGCTTGAACTCTCCCTCGTCAACTATCAGTTCGTATCCGGTATAGCACCAGATATCCTTACCGGGGCGGGTTTCCTTGATACGTTTCATCATTTTACCAACATAATCTCTGTTGGCCGGATGAAGCGGATCGCCACCGCTAAAAGTCGCTCCCTGGGTCCAGGACTTGTCTAACCACTCCCAGAACTCTGCTTCTTCCCATTCGGTGAAAGGTGCGCCGCCGTTCGGATCCCATGTGCAGGGATTGTGGCATCCTTCGCAGTGATGTTCACAGCCTGCCACCCAGAGGACTACACGCAATCCGTCACCGTTAAGCATATCGTCGTGGGTGATGTTATGGTACATTATCTGATTTGTTAAACCAGGAGACTCTTCGGTCTCAAGGAAATTATCATAATTTATAAAATCCATTTTCTTTTTCTCCTTTCTTTAAAGGACATTGTCCTTGATAAACTGTTACGATAAATATAGGAGAAATGCCCTTATCGTAAGAAAAAAGTATCCTTTATATAAAATTCACGGTAAATGACTTCGGAAATTCGAATTCGGAAGCCCATTCTTCCGTAAAAAAGTCTTCGTCGGGGATCGCCGTTACTGTGCCCACGCTGCTCTCTTTTTTGGTCTTGACCCTGTACTGCATTATCATTCCGGTCTTTTCCTTGTCGGTCTCTACGGCATCCATGGCTACATCGATAGCCTCATTGATATTCATGGAATTAAAGAACCGTTCCTTTATGATAGCCCTTGCCACCTCCATATCATGGGTATGGATTGGAGTACAGCAGCCCTCACTTGTCTTGATACATATCTCATAAACCATTTTTCTATACCTTCTTTCTCCGGGGTGCGCTTCCATTGTTGAAGCTTTGATTTAAATATATTGAAAACGATATCTTCTCAACAAAAAAGCACCAGTTTTACGTTAACCGGTGCTTTATAAACTATGCTGCTTTTTTATCGGTCAGCCCGTACACAAGCTTTTCAATCTCTTTCAGCAGATGTTCTTTTTCTTTCTCCGGATCCTTGTCTGTAAAGATAGGTATCAGGGAAAGGGTGTGGCCGTAGAGGACAAAACCAAATCCCTCTATCAAACCCTCACCATAAATCCGGTCGCCTAAATAAGACGCCGAATAAACTTCAACATTTTTATCACAGAATAACATGGTTTTTTCCTCCTTTCGCCATATTTAAAAGTTACTATAATATAGCTGAACAGGCAGGACGATAAAAAACGCCCTTATCTCCGAAGAGAAAAGGACGTTTAATGTTGTTGGGACTTATGCTACAAGATCATTGATCTGCAGCGTAAGCGTTCCTATCTCGCCAGCCGGGCATGTATTTACAACGTGCTCAATAAGCTGACTTTTTAAGTTCGTCATTCCGGGTATGCGGACAGTGGTGCGTAATGCCCTTACCATGCCACGGATATTGAGGGAAGCGTTGGAAATGCTGCCGTCCTGTGCCGCTTTGAGTGCGTACTTATAGAACTTTTCGCAACTATCGTACATCTCTTCCGGAACCTGACCTTTTTCAAAGTTGGCCTTCAAGATGTTCTTGATCGTTTTGGGCGCGTCAAACTTGATTAAACCAAAACGGCTCATTGTTGCAGCGTTCTGCTGATTTACACCCTTGTATTCTGCGCCGGAGTTCTGAGTTCCGATAAGAACGCAGTTGGGATTTATCATTATCTTTCCGCGTCCGGGTACATTCAGGAATCCGGTATCATCTGTTACAGGGTTGAGCAGAGATGCCAGAAAGTTACTGTCGCAAAGGTTGATCTCATTAAAATTCATGAGACCGCCGAATTCAGCCCATTCCACGAACTGACTGACTTCCTGGACTATATTTACGGAAGCACACTTTGCCTTAAGCAGCTCAAACTGTGCTGCCTTCTGCATATCATCCGCGGTTGCCGTACCCTGCTTTACCTTAAGCTCTGCAAGGGCAAGATCTATCGACAGCATTCCGAACGCTGAATTATCGGTTGATTTCGTGCCGAAAACCATATCAGCGTTCATCTTGCGGTCACCGGTAATGCAATAATACGGCTTGCCAAGTACCTTTGCGGCTGTCTCGCAGGCTACGTTCTTGCCTGTTGACTTATCGCCATCAAGTATAACGGCACAGCCACAGATCGCATTCAGCAGGATCTTTGCCAGCTTGCTCTCACCGGAAGGATTCGGGTCTTTATACAGAACCTTCGGTGTGTGAGCAGGCGCTGCATAGGTATTATTGTATGTTGCCAACACCTGATGGATCAGCTCCTCCGGACAGCGGTTCTCTGCCATTATCATGATATTCTCACGTACGGTTGACTCAGGCATGATACCTTCATCTACGATACGCTTGATATCATCGGCAAAGGCCGCGATTGAATCAGCTCCCTTTGCTACGGTCTTCTTTGCGAAAGCATATACCGATACGGTAACCTTCATCTCATTAGGATTGCCGGTCACTCCGGTTATGCGCGCCTGGTAGTTCTCAGGTGCGGTTTCCTCAACGAAGGCCTTAACGTCGGTCAGGACATTGGCGATCTCATCACCATCTGCATAGGCTGCCATAGTCCCGGTCGCATTCTTCTTGAACACGATATTAACGGGGATCTCTGTTCCGGCAGCTGCCTTCTGGAAGTATGCTGCTCCTGCCTTCTGCATCATCGTCTTCTTGATGATGACCTCGAATGTTGAGTCTATCTTTCTGCTCTCTTTTGTATTTTCCATTTTTTATTTTCTCCTTTCGTTATCGCCTCTGATAGGCTTAAATAAATTTACAATGATAATATATAAAAAAGCCTATGGGCGTAAAAAAAGACCACCGCAAAGCAGTGATCCTTAAAAGGAGGCCCTCGCGCCAATCTTTCATCCCTACGAGGACTAACTCATTTTCACGGAAAAAACGCGAAACCGTAAGATGAGACCAGAGAATGTTGGCTTTACTGGTTCTAATATGGATAAGATAACATATTAGGCATATTTATTATGACAGATACCGGATCAGACTCCGTATCTTTCCTTGAAGACCTGTCCGTTCATCATGCTCTTATCGTCTAAATCGGGAGAACCGTCCTCTTTTGCGGGACATATAACACAGTCGCCCTCTCCGTGATCTACTGAATAATCGGCGACATTACCCTGAATCACGCTGCCGTCTTTGGCATATATAGTAAAGCGCTCCTCCGCAGGAACACGCAGATAGTACGTCTTTGCCGTACCGCTGCTTGCTTTGATCTTAAAAAGCTTGCCCTTCATCAGCTTTTTTCTCTGCTTTTCGTCGTCGGGGAAGTCAAAAAGGGTATTAAACTCCTCTTCCGTATATACCTGCTTCTCCCCGGCGGGTCCGGTCACCAGAAACCGCAGGACATCAGATGTCGTAACAACTTTCTGGGTATTCCTGTTATAGATACGCATTCCGGGGGATACGACCTTTACGGAACAGGGATAATCCACTGTTGATGCCATATGGTACAACGTAGGGTTGTTTATATCGGTCATTTTCTTATCTCCTTAAAACTCTTATATCTATAATATACATGATTTTTTTCAAAATAAGGAAAAAGACACATTTTCGCATAATAAAAGCCCCATATAGAGGCTTTTATATAGTTTTATGAAGCTTTTTCAAGGCTTTTGACAACCTTCGGCATGTTTTCCTGCCCTGTTGTTGTCAAAACAAGCTTCTCAATGGAGTTTGAAGTAAACGGTACGCAGCTCCAGGACCCGCTGGGCACATCATAGAAGCAATTAAACCACTTCCCGGCCTCGCTCAAGCCCTTTACATATATACGCTTCTTACCGTATTTTTCCCAAAGATTGACTCCGGATATCCGGCAGACGGCTTCGGAGCCTTCCTCTCCGGCTTTTGATGAGGTATCGCCCTTATATCTGGGCAGCTCCTCTATCGAAGACAGACCTGTTTTCTTAAGGACATCACTCTCGATAGCGTCCAGATCTATCTCCTCAAAAGCGGGTAAATTCTCCTTTTTCGTAGGATACCACTGCTTGTATTTATAAGAATAAAACAGTGGGATACCGTCCGTGGAGACATATGCTCCGTTTCGGTCGTGGCTATGACCTTCTTTATATACTACCCTCTTGACCGTAAGCTTCTTTTTTTCTTTATCTTCCTCACCCATAAACTCATTGATGAAGATAAAGAGGAGCTTTAAAGTCACGCGGGCATCTTCTATTGCAAGATGAAAGGATACGCCTTCATTCAGACCGTATACAGTTGCGACCTTTTCCTGCTTGAAGCTGTCCTCTCCGGTTGCTTCCATCAGATCGCTCCTCGATACAAGGTCACGGGCATATACAAGTACGTCCAAAGACTCTTTATAGTTAAAAGCCTCATACTGACGCATGTACAATCCCTTTACCATTCTGATATCGAAGGGGACATTATATCCGGATATGACCGGTGCTTCTCCAAAGAAAGCCTTTATCTTCTCAAACGCTTCTTCTTCCGACTGTTTATCGGCCAAAAAGTCGTTTGTGATAGATGTAAGCTGCTCTATTTTATCCGATACGGGCTGTCTGGGCTTGATATATTCATCTATGGTGGCTATTTCACGGTATTTATATATGCCGTTTTCCTTAAAAACCTCCACTTTTAAACCCGAAAACTGGATTATCTGGTCTTTTTCGTGATCCAGACCTGTCGTTTCCGTATCGAAAACTATGATCTCTCTGCAATCCTCCAGGCATTTAAGAAGCGCCTGTTTATTGCTGTTTTTATGATTCATTTTTCCTCCTTATAATAACACCCCTCCCTGTATTGGGAAGGGGTGTATAACACTTATCAGCTCGCCTTCTTGAGCATGTTCTTGAACTTCACGATATTTGCCTTGAAGTCATCAAACTGCGGTGCCGAAAGATTCATGAAGTACTCGAAAATCTTATCAGCATCAACAGGCAGGCCCTTATCTACAGCTCTCTTTGCTTCCTTCTGGAAGTAACCAGAGCTCGTTGTTCCCTATGCATCCCCCAGAGGGACCACTGCATCTCCGGGAGATACGGTATTCTCCGGAACGTCTTCCGTCTGGATAGTGCCTGCAACCGGTGCCTCGGCTTTAGGCTGCTTCTTTGTGGGCTGCTTTGCTGCCTGTTTAGGGGCAGGCTGCTCTGCTACGTTCTGCTGGGCAGGTGCGGTATTCTGTACAGTAGCCGGCTGGGTTTCAGCGGGTTTAGTCTGTACTGTTTCCTGGGCGGGTGCCTGGGCTGCATTATTCTGTGCCGGCTGTTCCTGCTGGACCGGTCTCTGGGCAGAAGTGCTTGTCTTCACATTTTTGTTCATCCAACGATAGACAGGCGCTCCCGTCTTTGAATTGACGATCTCAAGCTTTGATACACGTCTGTTCTCGTCATATTCGATAAGATTGACGCGCATCTCTGTACGGCAGTAGAACTTACCGTTATTGCCTGTGATCTCAACCTTATCTGAACCGATCCAGATAAAAGGTGAGGTGTAGAGCTCACGACCAATGCCTACTACAGTAGCAGCTCTCTTAAAAGAGTCTGAAATCTCGCCCTTGACCTTTGCGGAACCGCCGGATCCGTTGTTGGAATCAAGTGAACCAACGTTGGACTTAGTCAC